>CAIXGT010000001.1 GCA_903919105.1 uncultured Spartobacteria bacterium
CATCCTTGAAAAACTTCGCCCAACTGGTGGAACTGGAGGTGGAGGAGCGGGGCAACCACCAGCCTCGCCTTCAGCTATGCCGATGGCTCAATAAGCGATAAGTTCCGCTTTATAAGCGGTTTCTTAGGCCGGGTTCCTTGGAAATCCAACCGCTTTCCCCAACACTTGGTTATCCCTGAGGCTTAATTATCTCTTTTCCTGAAGATCCTTTGGTGTGGATGGTTCCGTGCTGTGGAGTTGGGGATGGGGGGCCATGATGTAGTATTCTCGTGTAAGGTCCTTCGACGACCTGAGGGAAGTAAAGATCACGGCGGTTTTCCACTGTGGTGCAACCAATGAGGGAGAGCGCCATGAAGAAAGCAATACCGACAGGGATATTGTGAGGAAGTGTAAGTTGCACGATAGTGGAGCATAATCGTGCGAGCCGATTCCGTGTCAAAGAAATTGCCCCTTCCAAACTTCTTCGCAAGGATCCTATCGCATGCTGCTAGCTTATTATATCCATGACCTGAGTCCCTTCCTGATCCACATCGGGGGATTTGGTTTGAGGTGGTACGGGTTGGCCTATCTGGCCGGGTTCATCGTCGGGATCCTGCTCTATAAGGATCTTGCAAAGCGTGGATATTCCGATCTGCGCCCTGATCAAGTGACGGATTTTATCACGATGGGTGCGCTCTTTGGGGTTCTCTTAGGAGGACGTCTCGGTTACATGCTCTTTTACGATGCCGACCGATTTTTGCATGATCCCCTGATTTTCCTCCGCGTGTGGGAAGGTGGGATGGCAAGTCATGGAGGCATTCTTGGCCTGACCTTTTACACGATCTGGTACGCGCAGAGACACGGACTTTCTTTCCGGAATCTTGCCGACAATCTTGTGGTGGTGGGCCCGGTCGGAGTCTTTTTCGGGCGATGTGCCAACTTCATCAACGGCGAACTCTATGGCCGTGTGACCGATACCTTCTGGGCAGTCCAGTTTCCGAAAGAGATTCTCATCTACCCTCCGGAGCATCTCGAGCGGTTGCTTTCCAAGACTGTTGCAGTCGACCCCTCGTTGGGATCCCCCGAGGCGGTGATTGCCGGCGTGGCCTCTTCTCAACCGCTTCGTGAACTGCTGGCCGTCGAGATCGCTCCGCGCTATCCCTCCCAGCTTGTGGAGGCCGGACTTGAGGGACTCTTCCTCTTCGCTCTACTCTGGATGCTCCGGACGCGGGTACGACTTGCCAACGGTGTCCTGACCGGAGTTTTCTTCATCGCCTACGCCGTTGTGAGATTCCTCGGTGAATGCTTCAGGGAACCCGATGCACCGTTGACCGGAATCCTCACTAGGGGACAATTTCTCTCTCTGTTCATGATCCTTATCGGGATCTTTTTCTTACTTTGGGCGCGCTGGAAGCCAAGCTATCCGCATTGTTTCACGAAGGCCTTATCATAATGACGTCATGATCGCGGTGCATTATGATCGGGGGGTCTATCTTCCTGGCTGCGATCATCTCTGGTTGGATCCTCGGGGAACGCGCCCCTTCGCTTTCATATCCCATGCCCATAGCGACCATATGGGCCACCACCAGAGGACGATTCTGACAGATGCCACGGCCCGCTTCATGAGGGCTCGCATGGGGTCGAGTGGTAAGGTGCAGCATGTCCTGAAGTACGGGGAAAAGCGTGAGTTTGGATCCTTCAAAGCCACGCTGCTTCCTGCCGGGCATGTTCTGGGATCGGCTCAGATCCTGATCGAGCAGGATGGAGAGAGCTTGCTCTACACCGGTGACTTCAAGCTGCGACCCGGGCTCTCCAGCGAGGCAGCGCAATGCGTTCAGGCCGACACGCTGATTATGGAGACGACGTTTGGTCTTCCTCATTACAACTTTCCGCCGGCTGCAAAAACAATCGCCAGCATTCTGGAGTTCTGCCGTTCCACCCTGGCGGAGGGCTCGGTGCCCGTGCTTCTCGGATACTCTCTTGGCAAGGCTCAGGAAATCCTGTCTGCCCTTGCGGGTGCGGAACTTCCCGTGATGCTGCACGGCTCTATCTGGCAGATGACCCGTCTCTACGAAGAGCTCGGAGCGGTTTTCCCACCTTATGAGCGTTTTGAGCCGGAGCAGATAACTGGGCATGTCCTGATCTGTCCCCCCATGACGAAGAATTCCGCGATGCTGGAAAAAATCATCGGAAAAAGAGTCGCCATGATCACGGGCTGGGGTCTCGATGAGGGGGCTGTCTATCGCTATGGATGCGACGCTGTCTTTCCCCTCTCCGACCATGCCGATTATGGAGAGCTGATGGAGATGGTCGAGTTGGTGAAACCCTCCCGTATCTTCACACTACATGGCTACGCCGATCAATTCGCCTTGGACCTACGGCGTCGCGGCATCGACGCCTGGTCGCTCACCGGCGGGAATCAACTTGAGTTCGGGCTCTGAGCGAGTGGTTGGCAGCTCCCCTCACCTTGGAATCCTGATCAGGATCTCAACAACTTCTCTGCGCGCGCAACATCTCCGGGAGTATCGACCCCAATTCCGCGATGAGAGGTCATAACCACTCGGATCGGGATGCCGTTCTCTAGGGCGCGGAGTTGTTCCAGTTTCTCGCACAGCTCCAAAGGGCTCGGAGCGAAGCGAACCAGCTTCCGTAGCACGTCTTTGCGGTATCCATAGATGCCGAGATGGAGCAGCGGGGCTACTGCGCTTGCCTTGTCCTTCGCGTCGCGTTGATACGGGATCCTATTCCGTGAAAAATAAAGCGCGTTGCCATTCTGGTTCACCACGACCTTTACGCAGTTAGGATCATCGGCTTCTTGGGGATCGATGAAGGGGGTCGCGGCAGTAATCATACCGATCCTCGAGTCGCTCTGTAGAGTCTTGGCCAATAAAGATATCAGGAGTGGATCGATCATCGGCTCATCACCCTGGACATTAATGAAGTGCGTCGCTTCCTTGAATTGCACGGCCACTTCGGCAATCCGGTCGGTACCGCTTGGATGATCGGACGATGTCATCACAACGTCGGCTCCGAAATTGAGCGCAGCCTCGGCAATCCGGTCGTCATCGGTGGCGATAAGGACACAGGAGATCCCTTTTGCTTGGAGAGAACGTTCCCAGACATGCTGAACCAATGGCTTACCCGCGATCGGATGGAGGCACTTCCCTGGGAATCGCGTTGATCCCCAGCGGGCCGGGATAACGAGGGCGATTGTAGTTTTGGAGGTGAGAGCACTCATGGTCGAAAAGGATTCAACGACTTAAAGGGCACTGTCGAGCACGAGGCGAACAGCTTCGGTGACCGTCGGCGCGATGAAGTCGGCCCCGCAGCTGAGATGTTCTTTTCCGTAGCCTGTCTCTACGAGAATGGTGTGCACACCTGCGTTCCGGCCGCACTCGATGTCGATCCCCTTGTCCCCGATCATGAAGGAGCACTTGAGATCAATTCCATGCTCAGATGCCGCCTCGAGGATCATGCCGGGTGCCGGCTTGCGACGCAGTGAGGGATTATCAGGATGGTCGGGTGCCATGTAGGAGGCATCGACTTCCCTTTTGAGTTGGCGGAAAAGCTCGGCCTGCACGGATTCGAACTGCTCAACGGTGAAGTAGCCTCTGCCAATGCCGCTCTGGTTCGTGATGATGATCACAGTCCAACCGAGTGCACGCGCCCGAGCAAGCTCCTCGGCGGCACCAGGATA
>CAIXGT010000002.1 GCA_903919105.1 uncultured Spartobacteria bacterium
CGTACCGCTGCTGACCTCCTGCACAAGGCGGTGATACGTACTGATCTTGATGACAATGTCTCCCTTCTCTCCGCGAAGGAGATTCTGACGAAACTCCAGGATCAACCCGCAAAAGAGGCTCCTTCGCTTGCAACAATTACTTCGATGTCCGGAGAGCAGGCGATGGGAGCTGCCCTCAGCGCCCTGCAGAACAAATCGGGATCGGATGCCGTTTTCTTCCTTGAACGAGCAAGAGAGTTTTATTCCCCTCGTATTTTCAAGGAACTCATGAAGGATACCGCTTTCGATGAGTACAGGTCGGACCTAAAATTGGAAAAGTTCCTTCAGTCTGGGACACCGCACTCTTAGGATTTTCTGTTTTGCTTGTGAAAAATTTCACAAGCACCCAAAAATCACTTGCCAGACGGGGCTTGGTTGATTGTTATCCGAGACTCATTTTTTGATTTTCCCGAACTTCGAACATGGTTTTTTCACTTCTCCCAATAGCCAGCGCGGAACTTTCCGCGGAGACGCCTGAGTTCCTAACTCATTCTTTTCTGGCCTGGTTCACCAATTCGATCCTCGTCACGGCGATTGTGCTTGGGGTGATCATGTGGATCGTTCGCTCCTGCACCCGCAAGATCGAAGTCATCCCGGGGGCCGGTCAGAATTTCCTCGAGGCGGTCGTCGAGGGTTTTTACGGCGCCGTTGAGGGGATTCTTGGCGATAAGATGACACGGAAGTCTTTCGGCCTTCTTGGAACGCTCTTCATTTTCATATTGATCTCAAACTGGTTCGGCTTGCTGCCAGGCGTCGGTTCGATCGGTTGGCATGAGGGAGACAAATTCATTCCTCTCCTTCGCCCGGGCACCGCAGACATGAACATGACTATTGCCATGGCGACGGTGTCGATGGTTCTCTGGTTTTACTGGACCATGCAGGTCACGGGACCTGTTGCCTTCATCAAGGAACTCTTTGGTGTGAAGGGTGGTATGTCTGGCCCGATCCTCTTTCTCCTAGTGCCTCTTTTCCTCTTTGTGGGTGTGCTGGAGGTTGTTTCTATCCTGGTTCGCCCCGTTTCTCTCTCTCTCCGACTCTATGGAAATATTTTTGCCGGTGAGAACATGCTCGCGACGATGATAAACATTGGCCAAATCTTCCATTTCCCCCCTTGGCTCTCCTCGGTCCTCAGTTGCATCGTCCCCATTCCTTTCTACTTCCTTGAATTGCTTATCGGATTTCTCCAGGCAATGGTCTTTACTCTTCTGATTCTCGTGTACCTACAACTCTCGACAGCGCACGAGGAACACTAAGCTTATCTTTCAAAGACTTTTGGTAGCCGGGACCATGCGGGACGTGGACGACTGCCGGAAACAACACAACCACAAACCAACACATCACATGCTCATCAACATTCTTGCCGAAGCCCTGACTTCGGCCAACACGATCACCGGTAGTTTCACCCTCGGCGTTGCCGGAGCTGGATCCGCCATCGGCATTGGTCTTATCGGAGCTCGCATGGTCGAGGCGATCGGCCGTAATCCCGCAACACTTCCCAAGGTGCTCATGATCGGCATTCTGACCATCGCTCTGGCCGAGGCCATCGCGATCTTCGGTCTGATCTTCGCGTTCCAGGGCAAGTAATCCTTCTTGGGTGGCGCCCCGTGACCGGGGCGCCGCTCAACCTTTTTAACAAACCAAAAAACATTATCGGGAGAATCTAACGGAAGATGGAAATTTTAAAACAATTCGGAGTTGATTGGCCGCACTTCATTGCCCAGTTGATTCTTTTCCTCATCGTTTACTTTGTCCTGAACCGCTTTGCCTTCGCTCCGTTGCTGAAGGTTCTTGAAGAACGTCGCAAGCGTATCGAAGAGGGGCAGCTCAATGCTGAGAAAATCAAGAAGCAGCTGGCCGAAGCGGAACTCCGTTATCAGGAGATTCTGCGGAAGGCTAATGACGATGCTCAGGTGATGATTGAGGAGTTACGCAAGAGCAATGAGGCATTTTCCCAACGTGAGATGGAAAAGGCAGTCAAGGAATCAGCCGCTATTGTGGAACGAGCTCGTCATGAAATTACTTCCGAGCGCAACCGCATGGTCGACGAAGTAAAGCGCGAGATGGTTTCACTTGTCGTCAAGACCACGGCCCAAGTCGCAGGCAAGGTTCTCTCACCCGAAGATCAGAAGCGCCTCAGCGAGGAAGCCTCCAAGGAACTCGCTTCCTAGGGGAATCTCGATCCGCTTTCCCAGAAACTCTCAACATACCAACCACGATGCAGATCCCCAAGGATGCCAAACTTAAGGCCAGGGAACTCTTTGAGTCGTCACTCGATGACTCCGGTCGCACTGACAGTGCCAAGGCACTTTCCATCGCTGATCTCGTGGTGAAGGCCGCTCCTCGTCACTCCGTTCAGATCCTCAGGGAGTTTGCGCGCTTAATCCGACTTGAGACAGCTGGGCATCACGCCGTGATCGAAAGCGCCGCCATTCTCGACCAAGGAACCCGCGACTCGATTCTCAAGTCCCTGCAAGAACGGGATGGAGGAGCCGTCACGGTCGAAGTGAAAGTCGATCCGGCACTCATAGGCGGAGCTCGCATCCGTCTCGGAAGTGAAGTCTGGGACGCATCGGTGCTTTCCCGTCTTTTAGCCCTGAACTCTTAATCATCACTATTGCCTGTTAACCTTTCCTCTTTCTAAAACTCACCTTTCAACACCCACAAACCATGAGCAACCTCCTGCAAGAACTTGAAGCAAAGATCAGCGGTCTTTCCAACGCAACCGCTGCCAAATCCAATGTCGGAACCGTCCGCGAGATCGGAGATGGTGTCGCCCGCATCGAGGGACTCGGGGGCGTCATGCTCAACGAAATGCTCGAGTTCCCGGGTGGGATCTACGGCATCGCGTTGAACCTCGAGGAGACCGAGGTCGGCGCCATTATTCTCGGCGATTACACGTCGATCTCCGAGGGAGACGAGGTGAAGACCACTGGGCGCCTGCTTGAGGTGCCGGTCGGTAAAGAGCTTCTCGGTCGCGTGGTCGACTCACTCGGACAGCCAATCGATGGGAAGGGACCCATCCAGTCGAAGACCTTCTACCCTGTCGAGAAGACAGCTCCTGGTATCATTAAGCGTCAGAGCGTTAGTCAGCCTCTTTGCACCGGCATCATGTCCATCGATGCGATGATTCCGATCGGTCGCGGTCAGCGTGAGCTTATCATCGGTGATCGAGCCACTGGCAAGACGACGATCGCCATCGACACGATCATCAACCAGGCAAACATCAACCGCTCGGGTGAGGCTTCCGGCGATCCTTCCTTCCGTCCTATCTACAGCATCTATGTTGGAGTCGGTCAGAAGAATGCGAACATCGCCCGTGTCGTCGACACGCTCTCCTCCCACAATGCCCTTCAGTACACGATCATCGTTTCCGCTCCCGCATCGGACAGTGCTTCGAACCAGTACCTTGCCCCCTTTGCCGGCGCAGCGATGGGAGAGTGGTTCATGGATAATGGCATGGATGCCCTGATTGTTTTTGACGATCTCTCGAAGCATGCGGTGGCTTATCGTCAGATTTCTCTCCTTCTCAAGCGCCCGTCGGGACGTGAGGCCTATCCCGGAGATGTCTTTTACCTTCACAGCCGTTTGCTCGAGCGTTCCGCCCGTCTTAGTGAGAAGGCCGGCAACGGGTCCCTCACAGCCCTTCCGATCATCGAGACCCAGGCTGGTGACGTGTCGGCCTACATCCCGACAAACGTCATCTCGATCACAGACGGTCAGATCTATTTGGAGACCGATCTCTTCTATCAAGGTATCCGACCAGCCATTTCGGTCGGCCTCTCGGTTTCCCGTGTCGGCTCCGCAGCACAGATCAAGGCGATGAAGCAGGTGGCCGGTAAGCTAAAGGGCGATCTTGCCCAGTTCCGCGAGCTAGCCGCGTTTTCCCAGTTCGGCAGTGATCTGGATGCCCGTACCAAATCTCAACTCGATCGCGGAGGGCGCATCGTGGAACTCTTCAAGCAGCACCAGTATCACCCGCTTGCCGTGGAGCTTCAGGTTGCCATCCTCTGGACCATGCAGAAGGGGTACTTTGATGCGGTCGCGGTCGATCGGGTTAAGGACTTCCAAGATCAGCTTTCCCAGTTCCTGAACTCCCGCAAGGAGTCCCTCCTCGCACTCATCCTCAAGAAGGGTGCCGTGGATGCCGAAATCGAGAAGGAACTGACTGCGGCGTTGGAGGAGTTCAAAGTCATTTTCCGCTAAGATAACCCTACAACGCACACTGGTAGCTTATGGCTAATACCCGCGACATCCGCCGACGCATTAAGTCGGTCAAGAACACTGCCCAGATTACGAAGGCAATGCAGATGGTCGCCGCATCCAAGATGCGCAAGGCTCAGCAGGCTGCCATGGCTGGACATCCTTACTCCCTTGTTCTCAACAGGGTCCTTGTTTCCCTACGCGACATGGTGAGCGCGGACTCCCATCCACTACTGGAGGTTCGGCCGGTGAAGAAGACGCTGGTCCTACTTGTCACCTCTGACAAAGGACTCTGCGGTGCTCTTAATACCAACGTCCTCCGAGAGGCGATGTTGCTCGATCAGGAGAAGACTCTCTTCGTTGCCTCTGGAAAGAAAGGCGCCTCTTTTCTGGCAAGAACAGGGCGCAACATGATCGCTGATTTCGCACTGCCCGACAATCCCACCTTCCTTCAGACCAAGGCGATTTCCAAGTTCTGCCTGGAAAAGTTCCTCTCCGGAGAGGTCGATCGTGTCGAGGTGCTCTACCCGAAGTTTGTCAACACACTTGTTCAGAAGCCGCTACTAGTGACACTACTCCCCATCACGGATGATAAAGCCGCAGGAGTATCCCCATCGGGCGGTGAACAGGTGATAATGAACGCAACGGCAACAACGGGAGCCCAGTTCCTGTTTGAACCTAATGCGGACGAAGTCCTCAATTCCGTATTGCCTTACTATTTCCACTTCGAGGTATTCCAGATGATCCTCGATGCCCGCGCTTCCGAACAGAGCGCTCGCATGGTTGCGATGAAGAGCGCAACTGACAATGCGAAGAGTCTCGTGAAGGATCTGACCCTTGAGTACAACAAGGCCCGTCAAGCAAGCATCACTACCGAGCTTCTCGAAATCACAACCGCCCAGATGGCCCTTGCCTAAAAGCTAAAAAGATCAGTCATCGAGAATCCGAAACAAAACTTTTCCAAATTCAATAACCCCAACAAAAAAGCTCATGAGCAACACAGGAACCATCGTTCAAATCATCGGCCCCGTCATCGATGCCGAGTTCAACACCAAGGAGGGCAAACTGCCCAAGATCTATGACGCCATTGAGGTCGACTATACGGTCGACGGCAAACCGGCCAAAGTGACCCTAGAGGTCCAACAGCACCTTGGAGAGAACTGGGTGCGCGCCATTGCTATGTCTTCGACAGAGGGACTCAAACGCGGAATGCCGGTCCGTTCACTTGGCAAGCCAATTTCGGTCCCTGTCGGTGAAGGTGTTCTCGGCCGTATCTTCAACGTCCTTGGAGAGCCCTGCGACGAGCGTGGCCCTGTCAAGGCGGACAAGTATCTTCCCATCCACCGCAGTGCTCCTCCACTTGTTGATCAGGACACCAAAGCACAGGTTCTGGAAACCGGCATCAAGGTCATTGATCTGATCTGTCCGTTCACCAAGGGTGGCAAGGTCGGTGCCTTCGGCGGTGCGGGCGTCGGCAAGACCGTCGTTATCATGGAGCTCATCAACAACATCGCTAAGGGCCACGGCGGTTATTCCATCTTCGCCGGTGTCGGTGAGCGTACCCGTGAGGGAAACGATCTCTATGGTGAAATGATCGAGTCTGGAGTCATTGCCGTCCAGAAGGACGAAAAGGGTCACCCGGTCAAGGATGCCGATGGTAACTTCATTTTCTTGGAGGAGGGTTCCAAAGTTGGTCTTGTCTATGGACAGATGAGCGAGCCCCCGGGAGCACGTCTCCGTGTCGCCCTCACAGCCCTGGCTATGGCCGAGTACTTCCGTGATGAGAAACACCAGGATGTGTTGCTCTTCGTCGATAATGTCTTCCGCTTTTCGCAGGCCGGTTCCGAGGTCTCAGCGCTGCTTGGCCGTACGCCGAGTGCTGTCGGCTACCAACCTACGCTGGCATCTGAAATGGGCATTCTCCAAGAGCGCATTACTTCGACCAAGGATGGGTCCATTACTTCCTTCCAGGCTGTCTATGTCCCTGCGGACGATCTGACCGATCCGGCCCCCGCCAATACATTTGCCCACCTCGATTCCACGATCGTTCTCGAGCGTTCCATCGCTGAGTTGGGCATCTATCCTGCCGTCGATCCCCTCGCTTCGACCTCCAAGGCTCTTGCTCCCGAGATCGTTGGTGAGGAACATTATGGGGTGGCCCGCGGCGTTCAGAAGGTGCTCCAGCGCTACAAGGATCTCCAAGATATCATCGCCATTCTCGGCATGGACGAGCTTTCCCCCGAGGATAAGCTGACCGTTTATCGCGCCCGAAAGATCCAGCGCTTCCTTAGCCAGCCTTTCCATGTTGCTGAAATCTTCACCGGATCCAAAGGTCAGTACGTGGCAATCGCCGATACGATCCGTGGATTCAAGGAGATCCTTGAAGGAAAAATGGATGAGATTCCCGAGGGTGATTTCTACATGAAGGGTGGAATCGACCAGGTTATTGCAGCGTCCAAGAATTCCTAAATGAGCTCACTCCAACTCGAGATCGTCACTCCGGAGGCTCGCGTTTTCACGGGAAGCGCGCAGATGGTGATTGCTCCCGGGGTGGAAGGTGGTCTCGGCATTCTGCCGGACCATATGCCTCTCATGACGGAAATTATTCCTGGGGAGGTCATTGTGACAACAGAAGATGGCGAACTTTCCTTCGCCGTGGGCGGAGGATTCCTGGAGGTGCTACCGGATCGTGTTTCTATTCTAACAGACATGGCGATCGTCGAGGCGGAGATCGACGAGAAGGCTGCCGAAGAAGCGGTTGCCCGTGCCGAACAGGAAATGCGCGATAGAGTTCTCTCCGGTGAGGAACTTGCCACAGTGCAGTCTTCCTTACTTAGGTCCTTTGCGCAGCTTCACGTCAAACGTCGTTCTCACCGGTAAGGGATCCTTATCCTTTACCCTTATTTCTTTTTAAGGGCGGATGCCAGTTGCCCCCTCAACCTGCTGTGAGTTGCTGGCCCAGTGTCTGGAATCGGACCGTTTTCTGATCGGCCAGATTATTCTGAGCGCCGACTACACGTTGCGTCACGTCGAGGATGCTGATCGTGACGACCTTGATTTATTTAACTCTGCCACTGATGCCAGGCTTATTGCGCGTTATGATGCCCGAGAAGAGTTCCGACCCCTGAAAACGGCACCGAATCTGAGGCGTGGCTGGCTACTCAAGCTTGCCTCACTCGAGGAGATGGAACGGGCGATCGAATATTTTTATCCTGCAGCCCTTGGACTCTGGCTTTCTTTCCTCAATGGGTCCCTTCAGCCTACGAGCCTTCGTCAGACCTTGGACCGTCAGACGGGAATGTACCGGATCACGCAATTATTGAAGCCCGATCAAGCCCAGGAGCTTGTGGCGAAGTGCTGCACCTCCGACGGAGGATGCCTACGTACTATTCTCTGGGATCTGGCGCCCGGTGAACCGCTCTCAGATTTTCCTGTCGAGAAGCTCTCCCTTGACACGCTTCCCACTGACCGAATTCCGCTGATCTGCCGCGAACTCTGTAATCTGGTGGTCGCGGCGGCACGTCCGATTGCCAAGGGTAATCTTCCCAAGAAGGACTAG
>CAIXGT010000003.1 GCA_903919105.1 uncultured Spartobacteria bacterium
CTGCTCGTTGTGATCGAACCCGCCGTGATCCTTCATGAGGCGGTCGAGCGTCTCCTCTCCGGCATGGCCGAACGGAGGATGTCCCAGGTCATGGGCAAGTGCGATGGCCTCGGCCAGATCTTCGTTGAGTCCAAGCGCCCGCGCAATGGTCCTGCTGACCGAGGCAACCTCGATCGTGTGGGTCAGGCGTGTGCGGTAATGGTCTCCCTTGCCGTTGAGGAAGACCTGCGTCTTCCCGTCGAGTCTGCGGAAGGAGGTGCCGTGAACGACCCTGTCACGATCCCGCTGGTAGCACGTACGAAAGGAATGCTCCGACTCGGGCAGCAAGCGTCCTGCGCTCTCCGAGGCCTTCTGGGCGAAGGGAGCGAGAAGGGCTTCGCGTGGATCGGGAATCATGGAAAATGTACTAGGCTATTGGGCTGTTCGACTTTTGGGCTGTTGGTTTGGATCAAGGCCAATAGTCCAATGGACCAAAAGTCCATTAAGCTTCTCCTAGCTCAGACATTGAAACGGAATTCCATCACGTCGCCGTCCTTGACCTCGTATTCCTTGCCCTCGATGCGGAGTTTGCCCGCTTCGCGGCACTTTGGAGCTGAACCAAGTGAGTCCAGGTCTGTAAAGGCCATGGTCTCGGCGGCGATAAAGCCGCGCTCGAAATCGCTGTGAATGACGCCGGCGGCTGCGGGGGCTTTGTCTCCGGAGCGGATGGTCCAGGCGCGGGTTTCCTTAGGCCCGTAGGTGAAGTATGTGCGAAGTCCCAGCAGGGCATAGGCTCCGCGAATGAGCTTGCCGACGCCGCTGTCGGAGACCCCCAGTCCCTCCAGATATTCCTTCGCCTCTTCGGGCGGAAGTTCGGAAAGTTCGCTCTCGATCTGGGCGCTGACAACGACAGTGCCGGTGCCGTGATGGGTCGCAGCGTAATCGACGACGGCCTTCACATGGGGATTGGTGGAGTAGTCACCCAGCTCAAGCGGTGCGAGATCCTCCTCGCGTACATTCGTGGCAAATAGTACGGGCTTGGCGCTGAGCAAGAAAAAGCCCGCCATCAGTTTCTTCTCGTCATCCGACAGATGAGCTGTGTTGGCGGGTTTCCCTTCATTGAGGTGAGGGAGAAGTTTTTCACCGAGTTCGATCTCGGCTTTCGCAACCTTATCACCAGTGCGGGCGGCCTTGGTCTGGCGCTCGATCCGCTTCTGGACGGTGGCCATATCGGCAAGGACCAGTTCCGTCGTGATGATCTCGATGTCGCGGACTGGATCGATTGATCCGGCTACGTGGTGGATGTCTTCGTTCTCAAAGCAGCGGACCACCTGAACGATGGCATCGACCTCGCGTATGTGTGCCAGGAACTTGTTTCCCAATCCCTCTCCCTCGCTGGCGCCCTTCACGAGGCCTGCAATATCGACCACTTCGATGGCTGCCGGGATGACCTTCTCGGAGGAGGCAAGTTCCCGCAGACGCTCTAGCCGGGCGTCGGGAACGTTCACCACTCCAACGTTCGGCTCAATGGTGCAGAAGGGGAAGTTTGCCGCCTCGGCCTTGCGGCTCCGGGTGAGGGCGTTGAAGAGAGTTGATTTTCCCACGTTGGGGAGTCCGACGATTCCTGTTCTTAACATCTAACCTTGCTACCTGAGGCCGGGCCGGGGAAAAACTTCTTTCACACATCAAAGCAAAAAAACTTTTTCATGAAAAAATCCCTCAAATCACTTTCTTCGCTTGTTTCGACAATGGACAGCCTCCTGCGAACAGGTGAAATCAACGATTATCCAGGAGCTGTGAATGGTCTCCAGATCGAAAACTCTGGTGCAGTCACAAGAATCGTTGCCGCTGTGGATGCCTGCGAGGAAGTCATCCGCGAGTCATCCAGAGTTCCGGGCACGCTTCTGCTGGTCCATCACGGACTCTTCTGGAAAGGAGTGCAGACTCTCACCGGTGCCCACTACCGCAAGATCAAGGCTGCTCTTGATAACGACCTCGCCCTTTACAGTTCGCATCTCCCCTTGGATCTCCATCCGAAACTCGGAAATAATGTTCTGCTGGCTAAGGCTCTCGGTCTTACCGGGATGAAACCGGCTCTGGAGATGAAGGGCCAGAGTGTTGGGGTGATCGGAAAGGTGAGGGAGATGAAACGTGAGGACTTTGCCGAATTGCTATCAGACACTGTAGGTGGTGACGTGAAGCTGGCTCCCGGCGGTCCTAAGATCATCAAGACTGTTCTGGTGGTCACCGGGGGGGCTGGCAGCGAGGTGGCTCGGGCCGCGACGCTTGGGGTTGATGCCTTCGATGCGTTTGTAACAGGGGAGGGGCCCCACTGGAGCTACACGGCCGCTGAAGAGCTGGGGATCAATCTCTTTTATGCCGGGCACTATGCGACGGAGACCTTCGGGGTGAAGGCCCTGGCTTCACTTATTGCCACTCAGGCATGTCTTCCCTGGAGCTTTCTTGATCATCCCACAGGCCTCTAAGATTTCTGCATGGTGAAACCGCTCTCCCACGAGTTCTTCCAACGCGATCCTCTGATCTGCGCTCGTGAATTGATTGGCTGTACGTTTGGATTCGCTGACGTGTCGGGCGTTATCGTGGAGACAGAGGCCTATGCCTCTGAGAATGACCGAGCCTGCCATACATGGAAGAGAGCCGCTGCCCGTGAGTTCGTGGACATTCATGCGCCTGGATCGGCTTATGTTTATCTGAATTACGGGATGCACTGGCTCTTTAACTTCCTGGTGAAAGGGGGTGGGCGTGAAGGATTCGTCCTGATCCGTGCCCTGGAACCGCTGCATGGGATCCCGTTAATGAGGTCACGCAGAAAAAGGGAGCATCTCATGGAACTCTGCAGTGGACCCGCAAAACTGACCCAGGCACTCGGGATTGAGGGGAGTCTTCATGGGTCCGATCCCTTTGCAGGCAACGGTTGGTGCCTCGGCAAAGCCACGGGGAATCAGGAGGTCGTTGTCTCAAGACGCATTGGAATCACTCTGGACGCGGAGTATCCTTGGCGGTTTCTGAGAAAGGGTTGCCCTTTTGTGAGCGTCACAGCCGGAGTTAATAGCCCCGTACAAAAGAAAAGCCGGACCGACTGAACGGTCCGGCAATTCTGGAGTTGAGGAGAAAAGCGCCAAGGCGCTTTTGCCTAAATTACTTGCACTTGCCGACGGTGGTGGGGCAAGGCTGCTGGCAGCATTGTTTGTGGCAGCAGGCGCCGAGGCTGAGGGCTGCCGTTGCAAGCGCAACGATCGCCGCGATCTTGGTGATGGTCATAATAAATTTCGCCTCCTTTGTGTGCTGGTTGCTCACCAGAAAGTTAACTCCTTCATCCATTCATTACAGCCTGCATATTCGCTTATTCTTCAATTGGTGTGAAAGGTGGAAATATTTCACGAAATGGCCCAAAAGTTGCTTGTAATTGATTAGCTCTGTTTCATCAATAAGTAATGGCTGGAATGGAACTCATCGCGGGTGTTGCCCAACAGCAGGCACTTTCCCCGCAAATGCAGCAGAGTCTCCAGTTGCTGCAGACTCCTGTAGCAGAGCTTCGTCAGATGATTGCCGTGGAGTTGGCCACTAATCCCGTTCTGGAAGAAGAAGATCTTCTAGGGGGATCCACTGATTCAGATGAGGATACTCATCCCCATTCCCTTCCCAAAGAGGAGAATGATAGAAGGGCGAGAGATAATGAATTTTCGCTACAAGACGAGTGGCGCGATTACCTGCCTCAGGCATCAACCCGATCCGCCTATTCCGCAGAGGATGAGGAACGTCGGAGATTTCTTTTTGAATCGCAAGTCTCAAGGCCGACGCTCAGGAACCTGGTGATGGATCAGGCTGCGGGTTTTCCTCCCGAAGAACTACACCTAGTCGAACTTATCGCCGGAAGCCTGGACGAGGATGGCTATCTGAGAATGAGCGTTTCGGATCTAGCTTTAGCGGCAGGAGTTTCCGAGTTGCCCATGGAGGCTGTCTTGAGAAAAGTCCGCGAATTCGAGCCTCCGGGAGTGGCGGCCTCGGATCTCGCGGATTGCCTTCTTCTCCAGCTCTCGAGACGGAATGATGGGAATGGACTTGCTGCCCGGATTCTCAGTCACCATCTCCCTCAGTTGGCCCGTCACCGCTATGACGAGATCGCCCGTGATCTCCGTGTCCCCGTTGCTGATGTCACCGCGGCCGCCCGCCACATCGCAACGTTGGAGCCGAAGCCTGGGCGTCCCTTCACATCGGCCGATGAGCAGGGTGTCATTCCCGACCTGATCGTCATTCCGCAAACGAGAGGTGATGCTGAGGGAGGTGGTGATAAAGGGGGATTTTCGGTCCGTCTCAATGAGGATGAACTTCCCCGCCTCAAGATCAGCAATGATTACAAGGAACTGCTTGCAGAGCGCGGTCAGAACGAGGAACTGTTGCTGTACCTTCGCGAGAAAATCAAGGGAGCGCGGTTTTTTCTACGCAGTCTTCAGCAGCGTCAGCAGACCCTGCTTGCCATCGGAAACCAGATCGTTTCTCGGCAGGAGGAGTTTTTTCGCAAGGGGGCCTCTGCTCTCAAGCCCCTGATTATGGCTCAGATCGCGGACGCCGTAGGCCTGCATGTCACCACCGTCAGCCGCGCCGTCTCTGGAAAATACATGGATACGCCCCAGGGATTATTAGAGATGAGATATTTTTTTACCCCTGGATTCCAGAACTCCGATGGTACCGCGGTCAGTAATGAGATGGTGAAGGGAGCAATCCGCGACATGGTGGACAAGGAATCTCCCCGTGCCACACTAAGCGATCAGGAAATTGTTGAGGAGTTGGAGGCGAGGGGACTGAAGGTTGCCCGCAGAACTATTGCCAAGTACCGCGAACAGCTTGGGATTTTACCGAGCCATCTGAGGAAGGGCCGCTGATTGAGCCGGAGATTTTCTGCTAGCGATCTACCGCTCTAGCATCCGTAGTGCGTTCTTTGCAGAGCCAAGAAGCGCGGTTTCGTCATTCAAGACGACATTGATCGGCATCGTCTCCAGGAGTGATCTGAGCCGTCCTTTATTTAGGAAGCTTTCCAAGAAGAGCGGACGCCGGAGAAGCGGCAGGATCTTTGGAGGGATACCTCCTCCGAGGAAGACTCCGCCTGTGGCCATGGTCTTGAGTGCCAGATTGGAGGCCTCGGCGCCGAGCGTCCTGACAAAGAGATCCATTGTTGAGATGCAGAGCGGGCACGATCCATCCGCTGCATGCTTGTCGATGACGGCTGCTGCATCGTGCTCCATGATCTCGCGAGCGACAGAAGTATTTTCGACTCCGCGCCCCGTGTCGCGTAGAAAGCGGTAGATGTTGGCGATTCCCATCCCTGAGACAACCCGCTCGAAGCTGACGCTGCCGTATTCGCGCCGAAGGAAGTTGAGAAGATCGTGCTGGAGTTCGTCTGTGGGGGCGAAGTCCGCATGACCCCCTTCGCTGGCCCAGGGGGTATGGTGTGTGCCGTCCCAGAAGAGGCCTGCCTCACCAAGTCCTGTTCCGGGGGCAATGACGCACTGGTTCCCGGCATGAGAACCGGAACCAGCCTGGAGTGGAGCAAGGTCAGTTTGACGTAGTGCCGCCAGCCCATAGGCCGTCGATTCGAGGTCGTTCAGCACCTCGACGCGTGGGATGCCGATGAGTTTCGGAAGGGCATTGATCTCAATCTTCCAGCCAAGGTTACTTGCTGTGACGATACCTGCGATATTGGGTCCCGGTACGCCGAAGCAGGCTGTCCTGAGGGGGGATTCCAGTTTGAGATCCTTGAGAAAAAGACCGGCCATTTCCTCGAGAGAGGAGTGGTCTGCGCTATGGAATTTCGCAAAATGCAGGCGGGTCATCTCCGCGTCGTTGCGGAAGACGGCCACGCGGAAATTGGTCCCGCCGAGATCTCCGGCGAGAATCAAGGCGGGTGATTCAGGCATAGCGCCGAGGGATGCTGCTTACAGACGGATGACCTTGGCGGTCGAGATGTCGGCGTCTGATGTCACCTTGGCCAGCAGAGCCTCGTCTGGTGCAGAGTCGAGATTGAGCAGGGTCAGTGCCTGTCCCCCGACTTCATTGCGGCTCAGCGACATGCTGGCGATATTGACCTTGTTCTGGCCGAGGAGGGTTCCAAGATGGCCGACGATGCCCGGGCGATCACGGTTCTCGAGAAGGAGGATGATGCCTGAGGGCACTCCCTCGACAAAGCGGCCGTTGATCGTGACGATGCGGGGCTTGGAGCCGTAAAGCGTGCCACCGACAGATGCCGTGACGCCATCCTGAGTGATGGAGGCCTCGATGAGGTCGGTGAATTCCCCTGCTTCGCTCTGGCGTGTTTCGATGACTTCAAGTCCCAGGTTAGCGAGGATGGCGGGGGCGTTGACGGGATTGACATCGTTGCCATGGGTATAACGAAGGAATCCGGTGATGAGTTCACGGGTGACGGCCGTCAGATCTTGCTCAACGAAGCGACCGCTGAAGCGGATCGAAAGCTTCTCGGCGCGCTTGGGCGCGATCTGCGCAAGAAAGAGTCCGAGTTTGCCGCCCAATTCGATCCAGGGACCGAGGATGGAAATGGTCTTGGCGTCGATGTTCGGCATGTTGACGGAGTTGCGGATCTCACCCTGGAGCAGGGTAGCTCGAACAGCCTCGGCAATCTCGATGCCTACGAGTTCCTGAGCCTCTGCCGTGGAGGCGCCGAGGTGAGGGGTGAGAACAAGGTTAGGAACATCGCGGTGAGGCCATTCAGCAGGAACGGGCTCAACCTCGAAGACGTCCAGGGCCGCACCGCCGATCTGGCCGCTCTTGAGTCCCTCGGCGAGGACATCCTCGTCAATCAGCCCACCGCGGGCGCAATTGACAATGCGGACGCCTTTCTTGAGAAGGGGAAGCTGCTTGCGGCCGATCATGTGCTTGGTCTCTTCGGTCAGGGGCATGTGGACGGTAATGAAATCTGCTTGAGGCAGGATGTCATCCACCTTGTCGACTACCTCGACCTGAAGGGACTTTGCCTTGCTGGCGGAGATGTAAGGATCGTAGGCAAGCACTTTCATGCCGAAGGCAATCGCCCGGCGGGCCACCTCGGTACCGATACGGCCCATGCCAAGGATTGCGATGGTCTTGCCGTGAAGTTCGACACCCTCGAACTTTTTGCGGTCCCACTTGCCGGCCTTCATGCTGGCATCAGCCTGGGGAATGAAGCGGGCCGTCGCCAGCATGAGTGAGAAGGCGTGCTCGGCCGTGGAGATCGTGTTGCCGCCTGGGGCATTCATGACAATAACGCCGTGCTTGGTAGCTGCGTCCACATCCACGTTGTCGATACCAACACCGGCGCGTCCGACAACCTTGAGATTTTTGGCGGCTGCGAAAACGGCCGGCGTGACCTTGGTCTGGCTACGGACCACCAAGCCGTGGAATTCGGGAATGATCTTGATCAGTTCCTCCTCCTTGAGGCCTGTCTTCACCACGACCTCGATAACACCTCCCTCAGCAAGGGCTTCCACTCCACGTTGGGAAACCGGGTCTGCGACGAAAACTTTTGGGATGCTGCTCATGATGAGATGGTGATTAATTGTTGTTGGTTTGATCCGTCCGGCGACTTATTGGACAAGCGGCTCAGAAACGATTAATTACTAGGACTTGTGATTGTCCGCAAACCGGAAACAAAAAAATCGCTCTCAGTGGCTTTTTTGTCTTTAAATTTCCAGATCGGTTTAACAAAAGCAGAATCCTTCTTTCTCATCGCCCGTGAACAATCCTGAATCGTCGGAAGAATCCAGTGATGAGGTGCGACAGGATGGAATACGTGGCGAGGAAACCGCTTCGGAGTTAGCCCCGGTAGAACCTAAGCTTAGGCGCCGACGACGCTCGGATCGCAATTCCCCAAAAGGTCTGTTTGCGAAGGCTGATTCCCGTGCCAAGGGCCGGTCCCGCGGTAGGGGAAAGATGTCGAAGCAACAAAAGACCGAACGGATCATTGTGATTACCTGCGTTTTCCTATCCTTGGGAGTCGCATCCTTCGGTGGTTATTGGTTCGGCAAGAAATCAGCAACTTCGGACAAGGTCGATGCATCCGCATCGAAATATGAAGTTGTTGTTCC
>CAIXGT010000004.1 GCA_903919105.1 uncultured Spartobacteria bacterium
CAGAAGCGGGAGGAGTCGGGAGTCATGCACTCGTCAATCAGGATGATCTCACCGTCATGGATGCCAAACTCGAACTTTGTATCGGCGATGATGATTCCGCGCGAAGCGGCATAGGCACGCCCATGGCGGTAGAGATCGAGGCTCATCTGCTTCACTCTCAGGGCGACTTCGTCACCGAGCAGGGCGCGGCACTCCGACCAGGTGATCGGCTCGTCATGGCCCTCCTCGGCCTTGGTGCTGGGGGTGAAAAGATCTTCGGGGAGGCGTTCGGACTGTTGCAGGCCCGCTGGCATCGCATAGCCACCCACTGTCCCCTCCTTCTGGTATTCCTTCCATCCAGAGCCGGCGACATAGCCGCGCACGACACACTCGATGGGAAGCGGCTTCGCCTTTCGGGCGATCATCGAGCGGCCACGCAGGATGTCGGCATAGGGCTTCAGTTCCGCGGGAAAGGCCGAGACCTCGGTCTCGATCATGTGATTGGGAATAAAATCGAGGCGATGGAACCAGAAGGTCGAGAGCTTGTTCAGCACCTCCCCCTTGCCCGGGATGGCGTTCGGTAGGATGCAGTCGAAAGCGGAAATGCGGTCTGTGGCTACCAGTAGGAGGTTCTCTCCAAGGTCGAAGACCTCGCGGACTTTGCCGCTACGGAGTTTTGTGATGCTGGGAAGATCGCAGGTGAGAAGATCCATCGGGAAAAGATGAATGATGAATGATGAAAGATGAAATGAAAAAGACGGGTGATCTTGTGTCGCAGGTCCTGAAGTTCTGATCAACGCGCCGCTTGCTTAGCCTTCTCCCGAAGTTCTCGACCGGACCCGTGCCAGGCCTTGTTTCAGCTTTCAAGTTTCAGCTTTCAGGTTTCATCCTTCTCTTATGTCCCTCACCCGTCGCTCCTTCCTTGGAATGCTTGGACTGCTTCCTGCGGCACAGGCTCTCCGCGTTCCATCAGCCAATGCTGAGGCCGTCCCCACCGGCACCGTGCCGCGCCGCCAGTTCGGACGCCACCAGGAAACCCTCAGCTGTATCGGATTTGGTGGCCATACGCTCGCGCTTGCTCCGACGGTTCAGGAGGCGACCAATATCGCTCACTACGCCATCGACCAAGGGGTCAATTTCTTCGACAACGCCTGGGAGTATCACAAAGGACGCGCCGAGGATTGGATGGGTCAGGCCCTATCGGGAGGCTGGCGTGAGAAGGCCTTCATCATGACAAAGGCCTGCATCCACCATGCCAAGAAATACGAAATCCCCTTCACTGGAACCGACAAGGAGAAGGCCCTTCAGATGCTCCAAGCCCAGATGAAAAGACTCAAGACCGACTACATCGACCTCTGGATGATCCACGAGATCCAGGATGCAGACGTGGATTTCCATCTCGGCAAAGACGGGATCCTGGAGGCCTTTGACGAGGCCAAGCGCAAGGGCATGGTGCGCTATGTCGGCTTCACTGGTCACTCCAGCCCCAAGGCCCATGTCCGCATGATCGAGAGCGGTTACCCGTGGGACGCATCACTCCTTCCTGTTTCTGTTCTGGGCAACACGCTCCAGGCAAAGGACTTTGACAAGATCGTCCTGCCCCTGATGAAGGAGAAGGGGATCGCCGCCATCGGCATGAAGGGATTCGGCGGAAGCAAGCGGGCAAGCCTGCATGGACTGGTCACCATCAACGACGTCATCAATTACGCGCTCAGTTATCCCGAAGTCACCACCCAGTGCATCGGAATCGATTCGATGGCCTTCGCTCAGCAGGCTGTCGCAGCCGCATTGGTTGCCAGCCCGATGACTCTCGAGCAGCGCGCCAAGTTCATCGCTTCCATTGAGGCAAGGGGTGGCGCCGATTACGCTCAGCATCTGCAAGAGGGGTACCACGACGGAGCCTGCTGCATCGCTTAGCGGCTTGGGATTTTGGCGTAGGGCGGTGTTGCTGCTCGGTCGGCGTAGGATTACTACGCCTTCCCTCGCGCGCCTAGCCCTCCGTCCAAACTTCCTGCGCCTTTGCAGATTGACTGGCGGCATGGGATCACTTAATTCGCGGGGGAATATGAAAAAAGTTATCCCTCTTTTATTGGCCGTTCTTTGCCTGAAGCAGCTCCATGCGGATATCGCCGAAGAGTTTTTGGAAACTTATCGCAATGCGATTGAGCAAAAAGATCAAGCAAAGTTGCTATCTCTTTACTATACGGATGGTTGTTCGGAGGCTCCGCGCGAGTCATTCCCTCAGCTCTGACCTGCCTAAATCCTAAACCGCTAAAAAGCCTCGCTCCGCTACCTTTTCGAGTGATCAGACATCGAAATCAACAGGAGTGGTGAATTTTCTGGTGAGCGTTAGGACATTCTTTCCATCCCTATATTCGTAACTCTGGGTGTCGGTGAGTTTCTTGATAAAGTGAATTCCGAGGCCTCCGATCTCGCGTTCTTCGATCGGTTTATCGGTGTCGACTTCGTCCCGGGCAAGCGAGTTGAACGGATTGCCCCAGTCGCTGAAGCGGATTGTGATTTGGTTCCCTTCGCGAAGGAGTTCGATGAGGCAGCACTCTTGCCCTGCATCAACTCCGCCGTATTTGATGACATTGGTTACGAGTTCCTCGAGGATGACCTCGAAGTCGAAGACCTGCTCCATCGGGGTTCCCTCGTGCTCACAGTAAGAGGTAAGGAAGGGATGGAGGCGTGCCACTTCGCCAAAGTCGGACTTTAATTTTAGGACTCCATAGGAGGGG
>CAIXGT010000005.1 GCA_903919105.1 uncultured Spartobacteria bacterium
AGCGCCTCGTGAACCATGGCGCTGTAGGCCACGATTGTCGCGTCTCTACCGGGGCGTGCGATCCGCGCTTTTCCGAAGGGAAGCGCCTCACCGACTGTTGCAGGAAGATTCTCCGCCTTCAGATGGTAGTAGAGGAACTTGTGCTCGCAGAAGATCACCGGATCCTCCAATTCAACGGCCTCTAACAGCATTGTGTAGGCATCCTCAACGGTCGCAGGAGTCATCACCACCAGGCCGGGGTAGTGGGCGTAGATAGCCTCCATGCTCTGACTGTGGAACGGACCGCTTCCCGGTGTTCCTCCGCTCGGAAGCCGCACGACGATGGGGCAGTGTGTGCCGGTGCGGTAGTGGAGCGTGGCGGCCTGGTTGACGATCTGGTTGAAACCGCAAGTGGAGAAGTCAGCAAACTGCATCTCAACGATGGGTCTCATCCCCTCGACCGCTGCCCCGATGGCGAGTCCCACCATGGCATCCTCGCTGATCGGAGCATCTAGAACCCGGCCCGGAAATTCCTTAGCCAGATTCTTTGTGGCCTTGAATGCACCGCCGAACACACCGATGTCTTGCCCATAAATGAAGACCCTTGGGTCCTCCTTCAGAGCCCTCTGCTGCGCTAGGCGTATCGCTTCCAGATAGGTAATGCTGCTCATGGGTTCTCTAGATCTCTCCAAGCTAAAGGTTCCCGCCAAGGGAAGGGGAGGCAAAGGCATTCCAATCCTCCTCCGAAGGATCCGGAGCAGGTTCCCTCATGACTTTAGATGCAGTCTCCTCGACTTCTTTCTCGACGGCTTTGTGCCATGAGTCGGCCTCCTCGTGGGACAACCATTCCCGCTCAATGAGGGAATGCCTTGCGAGTTCCAGGCAATCCCGTCCAAGCGGTGATTTCTTCATAGCCTCGGGTATGTAGGATGCATCGTCGTGCTCACCATGCCCGACAAGCCTGAGAAGATCAGCAACCACTAGCTGAGGACCTTCGCCACGACGGGCGGCGGCAACAGCTTCGCCAATCACGCAGAGACAATCGACGAGATCGTTGCCAACGGCGCGATGGCCAGCCACGCCATATCCGACAGCCTTGGAAAGAAGATCGGAACAGGCAAACTGACGGTCGTTGGGTGTTGAATAGGAATACTGGTTGTTGGCCACCACGACAACTAGAGGGAGGTTCTCAACCGCCGCCATATTCATTCCTTCATGGAAGCTTCCCGTCGAGGTGCCTCCTTCCCCGATGCAGGTGGCACCCA
Source organism: uncultured Spartobacteria bacterium (assembly GCA_903919105.1). The sequence continues at coordinate 1,245 of CAIXGT010000005.1, forward strand.
CGGCACCCTTCTCACCGCGAAAGCGCTTAGCCACAAGGCCGCCGCAGACAGTGGAGACCATGGCCCCTAGATGGCTGATCATCGCGTGATATCCCTCCGAGGGACGTCCCCGGTGAATGTTCCCATCGCGTCCTTGCATGGAGCCTAGGGAGGAGCCGAGATAGGTGCGGAGTGTGTCTAGAATGGTATCGCCGAAGGCGAGCCTTCCCGCCTGATCGCGGATGAGCGGAGCATAGATGTCCCCCCGGCGCAGATGAACCCCCAGCGCTACGCTCAGGGCCTCCTGCCCCCGTCCGAGAAAGACACCACCGACGATTTTTCCGGAACGGTAGAGCGCGGCCAGCTTTTCCTCGAGGAGACGGGCTTCCAGCATCGTGAGGTAGGCACGTCGCGATAAATCGCGAGCCACAGTGACGGCCGAGGATCCTTCGAAACTCTTTGTCTGGGACCCCTTGGTCTTCGTTGAGTTGGCCTTGGTCATCGATTCAAACTATCCTGCGGTCGGGGAAATTAGGAGTACTTTATCGTGACTCCGCAGCCGCCGGGGAGGTCCGACAACTTGCTCAGGGAAGGGATTTCCAAAGAAGGATCAGGAAGATCGCCAGCACTGCGCAAAGCATCAGGAATTGCATCCTCGACCTGCGCTGTTCGGTAAGGGTCATGCGGCGCACACCATTAGCCTGCCGAAGCGGGGCATGGCGCTTGTCTTGGGGACGGCCGACATGATCGGTTGCGGTGAGAACAGCGAGCTTGTGGATCCTCTCCCGCTGCTTGCGTTCGCGCTCCTCGAGCTTCTTGGGAAGCTCCTCAACCTTTCTCTTCATCTCCTCCTCGAGCTTCCTAAGCCGAAGCTCCTGTTGCCGGATTTCTTCAAGATCCTTCTCAAGACGCAGGCGATCGTCGTTTATCGGAGCCTTCGCCTTTGGGCGCAATGGCGATTGTCCCGCTGGGCGCGGACGGACATTGCGGCGGCCGGGAGAGGGAGTCGGCATGAAAATGAGAACGACTTATTTGGGAGCTGTCAGCAGATGCCAGATCCAGACAAAAAGGGCCGTCGTGCCGAGAATCAAGAGTGGCAGCGTGAAGGCCAGTCCGTTCTGAAGCCAGTAAGCGAATCCCTGCTCACCATCCCCACCTTCGTTGTAGAGCGCTCCGGACTCGCCGTTCAACCCAGTCTCAGGATCCCCGATGGGAGCGATCTTGGCGTGAGAGCGTGCATAAGCTGCGCGGGCCTCGTCGACGGTGCCGAGCGCACGGGTTAATTCACGGGGCAGGTCACGGCCGTTCCATGACTTGGGCTCGATCTCTTCAAGATTGTGAAGATGCTCCGCAAAGGAATCCTGAATGGTGTTGAGCTGTTCAAGACGGCGTTGTGCTTCCTCGGTTTCACGTTGGACCAGAATGATGGAGCGACCGAGTTTGTCGGCGATCTCGTTGCGCCCCCGCTCCAGCTCCTCCTGGCGACGAGTCAGTTCTTCGAGACGCTCCTTCTCCTTCTCGATCTGATCCTGACGCTGGCGCAATTGAAGAAGTTCGGATTGCGCTCTCTTAACCTGATTCTGGAGTTCCTCAGCAGAGGGGTTTTGTTCGAGGTCCAGCAGCTCGTCGTTTTCTTCGTGAAAGTCTGACATGACCACTATCGGTAGCGTAGCTCTCTCTTTTTTACCCGAAAAATCTTCAATTAGGCGGATTTTTTATCGCGTGCCGAATATGGCAGACCCCACCCTGACCAGAGTGGCTCCTTCCTCCACGGCCACTTGGTAATCTCCACTCATCCCCATGGAGAGCGTTCCGAATGGAATTCCCGCTTTTTCGGACATCCGATCCCTCAATTCCCTGAGAGAGGCAAAGTAAGAACGCGACGATTCTGCTTCCGGCGCAAGCGGGGCCATCGTCATGAACCCCTCAACCTGCACCCGCGGCAGGGCAAGAAGCAGCTCAAGATCTCTCTCCAAGATCTCAGGTGAGAAACCATGCTTGCTCTCTTCGCCCGAGACATTCACCTCGAGGAGAACGCGCGGGTGATGCCCCGTCTCGGCGGCGATCCGATCGATATCCCGAGCAAGGGCGGTTGAGTCGATCCCGTGAATCAATTGAAATAATGGCAACGCCTTTCTAACCTTGTTGGACTGGAGATGCCCGATGAGATGCCATTGCAGTCGCCCCGGGAGAGTCGGGATCTTTATTAATGCCTCCTGGACACGATTCTCACCGAAGAGTTCCTGCCCAGCTTCTACGGCTTCGCTGATGACATCAGCCGAGTAAGTCTTGGAGACCGCAATCAACTCCACACTTGTTGACGCGCGCCCGGCGCGATGCGCTGCGATGGCGATATTCGCGCGGACGGATTCGAGATTTTCGGCAATGGAAGGCATGGGGTTTTGACTTGGGATTTGTCGCCTGATCAAGGCAGACTCTGCCGATGCATATCGAGGGATTCAAGGTCTTCTGCGATCTTTGCGACACCGGGAATTTCTCCCGCGCCGCCGAGGCAAGCTGTATCACCCAGAGCGCAGTGAGCCAGCAGGTACGAGCCGTGGAAAAACACTTCGGCGTATCGTTGATAGACCGCAGCAGGACAACCTTTCGCATCACTCCCGAAGGGCATGTCTATCTGGAGGTCTGCCGAGACATCCTCAACCGCTATGAGAGCCTAGGGACACGCTTCCGTGTTGCGCGGGGAGAACTCGGAGGCAAGCTCCGCATCGCCAGCGTCATCAGCATCGCCCTTCATAATCTCCCTCCCCTGCTTAAGCAGTTCCGCAAGACCCATCCCGGAGTCGAGGTCACCGTCGACTACCGCAAGGCCGAGGAGATCTATCAGACCATCGAGGATGGACGCGCTGACCTGGGACTAGTCGCTTATCCCAAGGCCCGGCCCGGCATGCGCGCCATCACCTGCTGGCAGGAGCGATTGGTCCTCGTGATGCCGCCGGGACATCCTCTCTCGGGCAAGAAACCTCTGGGGCTCCAGCATCTCGACGGCCAGCGCTTTGTCGGACTCACACCGGACATACCCACCCGCCAGTATCTTGACAAAACACTGAGGGCCTCCGGAGTGCGGGTCTCCTACGTCGCCGAGTTGGAGAACATTGAGACCGTGAAGGGCGCCGTGGAAGCCGAGCAGGCGATCTCGATCATTCCCGAGACCTCCGTGCGCCAAGAAATCAAGCAGGGCACACTGACCACACGGCCGCTCGATGCGGAACGGATGTGGCGTCCCATGGGCGCCGTCACCCGGCGGCCAATGCCAAAAAAACCTGCTATCCTCGAGTTCCTCAGCTTGCTCACCCCACGGGCAAGCGCCCTGATGACTGTAATATAGATCATTGAAAAAAGCCGCCCTCCCTATCTTTCCGCGCGTGCATCTTCGGGAATTTGTGTCAGTTTCTGAACATCATGTTCCGTCGATCTTTCTCCAGCTTCCTGCCAGCCGTTTTATTGATTCTCTCCACAGCATTCGCCTCTGCCCAGCAAGGAAGTCTCTCCACATCGCCTTCGACCTCACCTATTCAGGCCTCACCTTCCCCAATCCGAACCACATCGACAGCCTCCCCGGCAACGCCTGCGCCTCTTTCCACTAATCCTACAGCAATACCCACTGCAGCTTCTGCAGTGGCTCCAGCAGGCATGCAGGCACCGGTGCAAACTACCCCGGGAACCGAGCGCAGTAGCTTCAGCTCTATCCGTGTTGACGGCCCCTACATCGCTATGACCTTCGATGACGGTCCCGATGCCAAGCTGACCCCCAGACTGCTCGACATCCTCAAGGAGCGTCATATTCATGCGACCTTCTTCGTGCTTGGTGAACGCGTGAGGGATCATCCCGAAATTCTCCAGCGGGAGATCGCCGAGGGACACGAGGTTGGCAATCACAGTTGGGATCACAAGGCCCTCAACAAGCTCGGAGAAGGAGGCCTGCAACATGAGCTGGCAGACACTTCGGACCTTATGAAGCAAACTACCGGCAAGCCGGTCACCCTGATGCGTCCACCCTACGGCGCCACGAATCCCCGGCTCAGCCGCGCCATCGAAAAGGAGTACGGCATGAAAGTCATTCTCTGGTCCGTGGATCCGGATGATTGGAAAGATCCCGGGGCCTCGGTCGTCTCAAGCCGCATCCTCAATGGGTGGAAGGCGAGTGGTGGCACCAAGCCTGGGGCGATCATTCTCTCCCACGACATTCACAAGGGAACCATCGAGGCAATGCCCGCCACGCTCGATGCACTCCTTTCTAAGGGCTACAAGTTCGTGACTATCTCTGAATTGCTGGCGCTGGAGAGCAAAAATCCTACCCCCATCGCCTCGCCCTCGGCTTCTCCCTCGGCCCAAAAAACCAGCAGATCGAAGAAGAAAGCAGCCTAAGTGATTTTTTCGCGCAGAGGCGCAGAGGCGCGGAGAAAAATTGAAGTTGAGTGTAAACAATCCCGCCTTTACGGCTTTCAGTACAAATTAGCGGAGACCAGTAATTGCATTCTTCTCTCAGCGCCTCTGCGCTTCTGCGCGAGATTTTTTCCTCTTCTCAGGGAGGTCTAAAGCACCCCCAGGACCTTCTTCAAGATCGCCAGGGCCTCATCAGCTTCCGCCTTCGTAATATTCAGCGGAGGCAAAAGCCGGATCGTCCGCTCACCGGAGGGAATCACCAGTAGACCTGAGGCCATCAGCGCCTTGGTTGCGATGATCGCGGGGATACCTTCCCCCTCGAGATCAGTCAGCTCGATGCCAATCATGAGCCCTACACCTCTGACAAGTCGGATCGCGGACAGACTCATCGCCTCCAGCTCCCTTATCAGGTGAGTCCCAAGCTTCCGGGCATTTTCCAATAAACCCTCTTCTTGGATCGTCGAGAGCACAGCAAGGCCGGCTGCCGCTACCAGAGGGTTTCCCCCGTAAGTCGTACCATGAGTGCCGGAACTAAGCAGGTCGCATAGTGGAACGGATTTTGTTGAACGACTTCCTGCCCAGAAGGCCCCTAGCGGCACACCGTTAGCGATCCCTTTGGCCCAGCTGACCGCATCGGGTTCGGCGCCGGAGGGGACGATTGTCCTCCAGGCGCACCAGTCGCCGGTCCTCCCGAAGCCGCACTGCACCTCGTCGAACATCAGAAGCAGGTCATGCTTGTCGCAAAGCCCACGCACGCCTTTAAGGAATTCCGCCGTTGCAGGATTGATGCCTCCCTCGCCCTGGACCGGCTCCAGCAGTATAGCGACAGTCTTCGAGTTGATCGCGGCCTCGGTTGCAGCCAGATCATTGAAGGGCACATGAACGAATCCTTCCAGGAGCGGCGCAAAGTCCATTTTCACCTTCTCCTGACCTGTGGCACTGATGCCGCCGAGTGTCCGACCATGGAAGGAATTCATAAAGGTGATGATCTCGTAGCGACCTGTCGGCGCACCGAATTTCCGGGCCAGCTTATAGAGGCCCTCATTTGCCTCGGCTCCGCTGTTGCAGAAGAAGGTCTTCCCGCCAAGTCCCACGAGTTCCACAATCAGCTTTGCCAACTCCCCCTGAGGCCGCGTCAGGTAGAGATTCGAGGTATGGATGAGCGTGGCTGCCTGATCGGCCAGAACCTTCGCGAGCTTGGGATGGGCATGACCGAGTGAGCAGACGGCGATACCCGCGCCGAAATCGAGATAGGCTTTGCCTGCTTCGTCCCAAACCCGTGTCCCTTCGCCCCGTGCCAGGGCAAGATCAAACCGACCGTAGGTCGGCATCACATAATCACGGTAAAGCTCGGAAGTGGAAGGGGTGATCATGGCGAAAGAGAATGCGGAAAGAGAATTAATATGGAACTCAGGAAGTCAGGAAGGTGAGAAATATACTTGTCTGAAGAAAATTGCAGATTTCTTGGATTCTGTTCATGAGTTCATGAGTTCCATATTAAACAATCAGTCTCCGGAATTCTTCCTCACTGAGGACTTTTACCCCGAGCTTCTGAGCTTTCTCCAACTTGCTACCCGCTTCTTCTCCGGCGAGAAGATAGGTTGTTTTGGCGCTGACAGAGCCGGAGACTTTTCCTCCACCGAGACGAATAACTTCAGCAGCTTCCTCACGGGGCATGGAGAGCGTACCCGTTAACACCCAGGTCGTTCCTTTGAGTGGTCCCTCGGCAGCGGGAGCCGTCGGCACAGGATCACATTCCCCGAAATTCAAGCCCGCCGCCCGTAACTTTTCCAAGAGCGTTAGGACAGAAGGATCGCGAAACCATGAATGAATAACGGTTGCCATGATCTCACCGATCTCCTCGACCGCGCAAAGTTCCTCAACCGATGCCGCCGACAAGCGCTCGATCGTACCGAACGAAGAGGCCAATTTTCGGGCCACAGTCACCCCGACATGCGAAATACCAAGGCCCGCCAAGAGGCGCCAGAGCGGTTGGTCACGACTTCCTGAGATGGCGGCAAGCAAGTTGGAGACGCTCTTCTGACCCATCCTCTCCAGCTGCAGGAGTTGCTCGGCAGTGAGGGTGTAAAGATCGGCGATATCATGGACCAATCCGGCGTCGGCAAGCTGTGCAACCATTGCCTCCCCTAGCCCCTCGATGTCCATGGCCGATCGACTCGCAAAGTATTCGATCCGGCGGCGCACCTGGGCCGCACATCCGGGGTTGGCACAGCGGACGGCCACCTCACCCTCTGCGCGGGTCACGGGAGCCGAACAGACCGGACAATGAGTCGGCATCTGGAAGACCTTTTCGGTGCCATCGCGATCTTCCGTGAGCACCTTCACGACAGCTGGAATCACGTCGCCGGCTTTCTCGATCATAACCCAATCGCCGATACGGAGATCCTTCCGGAGGATCTCCTCCTCGTTGTGAAGCGTGGCGCGTGAAACGGTGCTGCCCGCCACAAAGACCGGCTCCAATTCAGCGACAGGCGTGAGCACACCGCTGCGTCCGACCTGTACAGTGATGTTGAGGAGGCGCGTCTTGGCCTGCTCAGGTTCATATTTGTAGGCGATGGCCCAGCGAGGGGCCTTGCTGGTGGAACCAAGCTTTTCATGCTGTTCGATTTGGTCGGCCTTGATAACCGCCCCATCGGTCTCAAAGGGCAACTCGTGTCTAATCGCGCCTAATTCCGTGATGGCAGCCATCACTTCGCCTGCATCTCGGGCGAGCCAATAACGTGGATTGACGGGTAATCCCCATTGCTTCAGCTGACCAAAGAACTCTTCCATCCGCTCCGGGAGGGCGGAGGCGGACTCCACCTCACCATAGCCGTAGAAAACCGCCGAGAGCTTTCGCTCGGCCACCACATTGGGATCGAGTTGTTTGAGCGTTCCAGCGGCCGCATTGCGGGGATTGGCGAATGTAGCCAAGCCCTGCTCATCGCGCTCTGCATTGATCCGTGCGAAGGTCTCCTTTGGCAGGTAAATCTCCCCCCTCACCTCAAGCACCTCTGGTATCGACTTGCCTTGAAGAATTGCCGGGATGCAGTCGATCGTGCGGATATTACGGGTCACCTCGTCCCCAGTCGTCCCATCGCCGCGTGTAGCCGCACGCACAAGACGACCCCTCTCATAGAGGAGGCAGATGGCTACCCCGTCTACCTTGGGCTCAATCGTAAAAGGGATCTCCTCGCCGGGCAGGAGGCGCTGGAGGCGCTCGACGAAGTCGCCGATCTCCTCGGCCGAGTATGTATTATCTAGGCTCTGCATTGGCACGAGATGCCGCGCTTCGGCAAAGGCCCCCTGCGGTCGTCCCCCCACCTTCTGGGTCGGGGAGTCGGATGCGATCAGTTCCGGATGAGTTCTCTCCAGATCGACCAGTTCGCGGTAGATGGCGTCATACTCACGATCGGTGATCTCCGGCTTGGCCTGCTCATAGTAAAGACGATCGTGATGAGAGATCTGCCTGCGCAACTCCAGAATCTTGAGCTCCGGCGCAGCAGAAAGGGCTTGTGGCGTAAAAAGATCGTCGGTGGTCATTTCCTGAGAATGCAGTTGGTTACTTTTTTAACTCCAGAGAGGGATGGCTGGCGATCTTTGAACAAGGAGTGCTGGTTGTTAGGGAAGAGCTGATTAAATCCCATGATGGCCGCTGAAGAGGATTTGAGCTCGGGCGCGCCCAACGCCACTCACCCCTCCTGTGAATCTCTTACTTGGGAGGCTCTCATAACTTGTGATATCGTTCTTATCTGATGATGACCTCTATCCCCCCTTCGATTCGTGAGCGGTTGGGTCAGGAAAAGACGGGCCGGCGCCTGGAACTTCAGGAACGGCTTAAGAAGCGGAAGATTGCCCAAGGACTCGGCCTTTTCGCCCTAGAGCGTTTCATCTCGGTGAACGCCTGCGTCAGCGGAATCATTTCACTTTGCGGGATGAGGGAAAGGGGGTTGCGAAACATCCTCGATCTGCGCGTTGAGGAGCACGAGGTTATCCTCCCGACGCTGCCCGTTGCTTTCCAGGGATTCAGGATTATGCAGTTAGCCGACCTACACTGTGATCTTAATGCCAGCATGATAGAGCGGATCAGGGAAGTCATGCTCACCATCCCGCACGATGCCGTCCTGCTGACCGGAGATTACCACAACAAAGTCTCGAAGCCTTTCGATCGTTCCCTCGACGAAATGCTCCGGATGATTCCCCATCTTCACCCTCTCCGATTTGCCACTCTCGGGAACCATGACTTTCTGGAAAAGGTGGAGCCTCTCGAGGCGGCGGGACTTCCCTTCCTGCTGAACGAATCAGCCGCTATTGAGCGTGATGGCTCACGCCTCTGGATCTGCGGAATTGATGATCCCCACTTCTTCCTGACCCATGATTTGGCGAAAGCCCGTGCCGGAGTCCCCGCAGGCGAGATCAGTATCCTGCTCTCGCACTCGCCAGAGACCTACCGGGAGGCAGCCTCGCTAGGCTATGATCTTCAGTTAAGCGGCCACACTCACGGAGGTCAGATCTGCGCTCCGGGAGGCATTCCCATATACCGGAATGCCCCAGGCTGCCGAAGGGAACACCTTTCGGGCTCCTGGAGGGAGGGGAAGATGATCGGGTATACTTCGCGGGGCACGGGATCTGCGGGTGTGGCCGCACGCTTCCATTGCCCCCCCGAAATAACGATCCACACCCTGCGCTCTTCCCCATTGACCGCAGGACAGGGCTGATTTTGAATTCAAGTCGTGAACTTAGCCCCCAACAAGACCCCTCACGCCACTTTCTTTCTTGCGACCATCGTGTCCCTCCTCTGGGTGACGGTTACAATAGCCCAGGATTTACCTATCCCACCAAACGCCACTGCGATTCTCAAGGAGTTGGATAAAATCGACCAAGGGGCCAAGGCGAATGAAAACAGCCGCCGTAGCGCCGCGATCTCCCAAATTCAGGTAGCGGCTAATTCCGGTTCTGCCGCCGTAGATTTATACCTCAGGTCGCTGGAGAACACAAAATACCTTGAGAGCCATCAGGACTATGTGGACTGGAGCCGCAAAAACCAGGAACTGCTCCACAGCCTCTCCTTCCAGAATGCCGCCCAACTCCAGATGCGCTATCTGGCGATGGCGCTCCAGCGGGATGAGAAGCATGATGCCTTTGCCCAGATTCCAGAATGCCTCGCCTACCTGGAGACCTTGGCCTTGCAGAAGTCCCTGAGGCCGGCAGGTGCGTCTTCATCTTCCCAAATACAGAACCAGAAAACACCTATCAAAACCATTTCGACCGACAAACCCCGCCCTGAGGCGCTTGCTCTAATCAATCAACCGATCGACAAATCAAGCGTAGTTCAATGGCTTCAGATTTCAGATCTACTCCCGGACACTGATTTCGAGCCCTCTGCTGGGAATTACCAGTCCATCATGGAGAAGAATATCCGTGGCTCCCTCAGGGCCAAGAACGATGCGCGAATCTTCCAGACATGGGATATGCAAATAGCCATGGAAACGGCGACCGCCACGGAGAGCAATTCCAAGCAGCAGGCCGATGCCTTCAACCAGACCCGCCTTCCTGACCTCCTCTTCCACAAGGCTCAGGACACTAGCGCCATCGGCCAACCCAACCGGGCCCTAGGCGAGGTCATGGTGCTGGTGAGAAACTATCCAGCCAACCCCTCGATGCAGGACTGGATCACAAAGGCGCGGGGCCTCCTCACCAATCCCCCTGTCCCGCTCACCGCCGTTGCACCC
>CAIXGT010000006.1 GCA_903919105.1 uncultured Spartobacteria bacterium
AAAACTAGGCCCCTGTTTAGGGCAACACTTCGCCAGATAAGCGGCGGAGAAAATTTCAAGAGAAGGCTTCCGAAGATCACTTACGGAAGCCTTTTTCGTTTTGGAGAGATCCATGGTATTGAAACGAAGTGATGGCTGAATTATCTCGCGCAGAGACGTAGAGACGCAGAGGGGTTTTAAAAATGGTGGCCTCAGGGCATGCTTCTAATACGCCCTCATAATCTCTTTCCCTACATCCTTATAAAATCATCCATACTATCTCTGCGCCTCTGCGCCTTTACGGGATAAATTTGTAACCAGATCTGATCCCGTTATGGATTGGAGACGTTTGTTTTATGCGCCTATATCGCGGCGGAGTTGCTTCCCCTCAAAGGCAATCTTGTCGGCGGCCGAGTAGGCTTTCTGCCGTGCCTCCTCAAGCGAAGCGCCGAGAGCCGTGACGCCGAGGACGCGTCCTCCACTCGTGAGAACCTGACCATCTTTCAAGGTGGTGCCGGCATGGAAGACAACAACATCAGGATCAGTGGAGGCTTCCTTGATACCGGTGATGACTTTTCCCTTCTCGATCGACCCGGGATAGCCGCCGGAAGCCAGCACGATACAGACCGCAGCACGCTCGTCCCAGACAGGGGTCGTTTCGGATAGATTTCCATCAATGGTGGCCTCGATCAGATCGAGGAGATCGCTTTTCAGGCGGCGCATCAGAGACTGAGTTTCCGGATCGCCGAATCGGCAGTTGAACTCCAGCACCTTCGGTCCGCTCGGTGTCATCATCAGTCCAGGGAAGAGCATCCCTCGGAAGGGAAGGTTGTCGGCTGCAAGCCCTTTTATAAAGGGTTCCAGAACTTCATGCTTGAGACGCTCCTGCATCGCGGTATCGACGACCCCGGATGGGCTGATCGTTCCCATGCCGCCGGTATTCAGTCCCTGATCTCCCTCTAGGGCTCGCTTGTGATCCTTGGCATCGGGAAAGAGGAGATAGTTTTTCCCATCAATCAGCGCATGGAGTGAGCACTCTGGCCCGGTCATGAACTCCTCGATGACCACGGTGTTTCCTGCATCGCCGAAGACCTTCTCGATCATGATCTCACGGATTGCTCCCTCAGCCTCTATGTGTGTCTGGGCGATCACCACACCCTTGCCGAGAGCCAGTCCGTCGGCCTTGACGACCAGAGGATAGCATGCGGCGGCGCAATGGGTCAGCGCGTCCTCCGGGTTGGAGAAAGTGGCTGAACTTGCTGTCGGTATCCCATGACGAAGCATGAACTCCTTGGCAAACGACTTCGAGGATTCGAGTCGGGCGGCGGCAGCCACAGGCCCAAAGACCCGAAGGCCCTCTTTCTGGAAAAGATCGACGATCCCCGCGGCGAGTGGGTCATCGGGACCGACAAGGGTCAGATCGACCTTTTCCGACTTGGCAAGTGCCAGCAGGCCGGGCAGATCGCTCGCCGCGATCGGATGATTGGTGGCGAGTTCTGCTGTCCCTGCATTCCCAGGGGAACAGAGGAGATCTGTCACACGCGGGCTCTGAGCGAGCTTCCAGATAAGCGCATGCTCACGGCCACCCGATCCGATTACGAGAATTTTCATCGAGTTAAGATGAATGGTGCACGCGGCGTCTGTCGAGATCGGCAGATAATTAGGTGATGGGTTATGGGGCATAGGCAATCGGGATGGAATGCAAGGCATGGGTCAGGACATAGGTAACACCCTTCATATCTCCCCCCCAATCACCGATATCCAATTTCCTATCCCCCCATTTCTGCCAGTGGATGCCGGACATCGGGGAGGATGGCTGCGGTGGAAACCTCGATCTCCCTTTCCTGACCGAGCATATTCAGAAGGATCGCCACGCGTTCACGAGCCGGCATGATCCGAGTGACCAGGGCGCGCACTCCCTGGAATGGTCCCTCGATCACCCTGATCTCCTCTCCCTCCTTGATTTCGCAGGCGATCTCTACGGTCTCGTTGTCAGCCACATGG
>CAIXGT010000007.1 GCA_903919105.1 uncultured Spartobacteria bacterium
ATCTCCCTGGAAACGGAGTCCTTGATCATATTCTGCTCCGTTGCGTCGAGGCGCCCCTTGAGTGTCACGACAAGGATTGGGCCTGCTTTTTCAAATTGGATGTCCATATGTTTTTATAACTCAAGAGGCTACGGGGGATGCCCGTCAAGTCCCGTTCTTTCAACATTTTCGTAATCCGAGGAAAACGCGCATACGCATCCTCTTGGCATTGCCTCAAGGATGAACTAACGCTTGTTTAGGAATCTGTAACCTATGCCCGCTCTGAAACATTATCTGACGCCCCGATCAATCGGGCAGCGGTTCGCCCTGACCATCGGGGCGGGAGCAGGCATAATCCTGATCGTCTTGGCTGTGGCCAACTATATAAGCGGCAGGGAGCTGCTCCTACGTCAAACTTCACAGGAAGCACTCCGAGCTGTAAACGACGAGATCAACACGATGGATGATCTCGTCGAGAAGATAGCGATGTATCCCGAAGTAATCGCCGCTACCGAACTGACCGGGACGAATAACGAGGGGGTCAAGGTCCCCTGGCTCGCCTCAATACTGAAACACTCGCCGATGTCGGCAATCTACGGACTCTATATGGTCAGAGATGCCAAGGACTGGAGGGATCCGAATTCCGACACGTGGGTAGACCGCAAGAGTTGGCCCAATCTTGCCCTCCTCAAGTACGACTTCCATGATGAGAGTCAGGACTGGTACCAAGGCGCAAAGCAGGCCAAGGCCCTCCATGTGACTCAGCCCTATTTCGATGCTGGCGGTTCCGACATCGACATGGTCAGCATCACCAAGCCCGTTTACTCGGACCAGGGAACATTCCTAGGGGTGGCGGGAGTGGATGTGGCTTTGGATGAAATGAGGAAGATCGTCCGGAAAATCCATATTAGAAATTATGAGAGCGAGCTGGCTCTGGGTGATGATGAAGGCAAGGTCACGTCACCCCCGAAGAGTCCGGTTGCAGGTCCGCAGGAACCCCGTGAAACGGCGTATCTGGTCTCCCAAAGCGGAGCGATCATCGTGAGTCCAGAGGCATCACAGGACAAGCCGGCATCAAAGCCTAGCGAACAGGATCCCGCCAAAGCACTAGAAGATATGCTTAGTAACGGACTTGTCACCAGCGTTCCCGGCATCCAGAAGATCCTTGCCTCCGACAGCGGATGGCAACACCTCAAGGATGGGAGCAATAAAGTGATTTACTGGGCGAAAGGCAGGACTACTGGGTGGAAACTGGTCTTGGAAGTCCCATACAAACTCATCGTTGCTCCGGCCAGAAAATTGGCCGAACAATCAGCAATCATTGGCGGGGCGGGGCTTTTCCTGCTTATTGGCGTTGTCTTTTTCACCGCACGCAAGATTTCCCAACCGATCACCGAGCTTCAGACTGTCGCCACCTCCTTTGAGAAAGGAAGCTATGAGGGGGGCGCAGGGGTTTTGGAACGGATCGAAAAACGCCCCGACGAGCTGGGTCGCTTTGCCAAAAGCTTCTCCACCATGGCGAAGGAAATCCGCCTGAGGGAGGAGCGCCTCTCGGAATGGAATGCCAACCTCGAGCAGACCGTCAAGGATCGGACAGCCGAACTCGCCGCAGCCAACGCCGTGATGGCCAACGAACTTGCTGAGGCAGCGACTTATTCGAGAGCAATCCTACCGGAACGAATCCTGAAAGGGCCTGTAACGACAGACTGGGTCTTCATTACCTCCTCCGAGCTTGGAGGCGATTCCTTCGGTTACCATTGGATAGATAAGGATCACCTCTCCCTTTACCTGCTGGATGTCTGCGGGCACGGTGTCGGCGCCGCCTTGCTATCGATCAGTGTGCACAATGTGCTGCGCACATCATCACTGACCGGCACGGATTTTTTTGAGCCCACAGCGGTCCTCACAAGCCTCAACAACGCCTTCCCGATGGAAAAGCACAACGAGATGTATTTCACCGCATGGTACGGGGTGTACTCGCTTCGCGAAGGGAAGATCCGCTACGCAAGCGCAGGCCATCCACCCGCCGTATTGCTAAAACCGGACGGGAGCACGGCCCTGCTTGCAGCCAAGGGGATAGTCGTCGGCGCTTTCCCTACGGCGGTCTTCGAGACAGGTGAGATCGGTGTGCCTGCAGGCTCCATACTCTATCTTTTCAGCGACGGCACCTATGAGGCTGACCGACCCGATGGCAGCATGATGACCTACGAGGAGTTCGCGGAGATTCTGACTTCGATCGCAGGGCCTGCAAAACTGGATTCCGTGGTTGCCGAGGTGCGCCGCCAGCAGGAAAAGGAAGTCTTCGCAGATGATTTTTCGCTGGTGGAGTTCCGTTTTGCCGGCGATCAACTCCCGTCCCATGGAGTCCTAAAATTAAAGGCCGACTTTGGCGAAGTGGCACGCCTCCATCCCTTTCTGACCTCTTACTGTGAGCACGAGGGAACCCCGATGGAGCAGGTCTTCGACTTCGAGGTCATCCTCGAGGAACTCGTAACCAATG
>CAIXGT010000008.1 GCA_903919105.1 uncultured Spartobacteria bacterium
GTCATCAGTCACCGCTCCGGCGAAACCGAGGACACCACAATCTCCGACATCGCCGTCGCCACCAATGCCGGCCAGATCAAGACCGGCTCCCTCTGCCGTACCGACCGAGTCGCCAAATACAACCAACTTCTCCGCATCGAAGAGCAACTCGGTGAAGATGCTATTTACGGCGGCAAGCTAAGGTGCTAGTAAATCCTTGATGCAGAGCAGTCACGTCATCTCAAATTCGCGCCGCCGCTCTCAGTCGGAATACCTTCCGGCAGCGATGCATGTCGTCTTGTGTCTGATTGTGCTCTGTGCAGTGCTGATCTCGGGGTTCACCTTTTATCCACAGTGGACTCGACTCTCCTCAATGAAGCATGATCTCGCTTGTCAGACTGCACACCTCGAAGAGCTGAAGAAATCAACCTGTGAGCACGAGCAGGTAGTTCATTTGCTACAGACCGACAAAGAGTATCTCGAGATGATTGCGCGTGATCGCCTTGATCTCATGAAAGATGGAGAGACGATCTTCCGCCTGAGCAGCGCCAAATCGCGCTCCTGATTACCTCAGGCAACTAAGACTCCTCCATCAGGAGTTTTAATATGGAACTCAGGAGCTCAGGAAAAATAGTGGGGCTTTTCGGATCACTAATAATAGTCCATCTCATCGGAAAAAAACCTATCTCTCGGGATTTTCAGTATCCCATTTCAAGATTCTGTTCCTGATTTCCTGAGTTCCATATTAACATTCCTCCCTTCACTCTCATGTCTTCAGAACAACAAATCGACCTTACCACCTTGGATGCCTCCGGGCTTGCCGACCGTCTCGGCTCGCTCAGGAGGTTTCTTTGACGCTCCCGCATTAGCCGCCGAACTTGCGGCCATCGAAGGCCGCATGACGGAACCGGGATTCTGGGATAACCGCGAGTCAGCCCAGAAGGACATGGAAAAGGTCTCTTCCATCAAGGCGAAACTCGGCCCACTTGGACAGTTGGAGCTGCGCGTAGGCGATCTTGAGATCCTTAAGGAAATGGCCTTGGAGGATACCAACCCCACCGCTAAGGCTCAGGCCGTAGGCGAAGTCTTCAAGGAATTCCATGCACTGACCGGCGAGATCGAAAGATTCGAACTCCAGCAACTCCTCTCCGGAGAGTTTGACAAGAGCAATGCCTACCTCACCATCAACTCGGGGGCGGGTGGCACCGAATCGTGCGACTGGGCTGACATGCTCATGCGCATGTACAAGCGCTGGATCGAGCGCAGTGACTTCACCGCAAGCGTTGTCGATATCCAGGAGGGTGATGAAGCAGGCATCAAATCAGTGACCCTTGAAGTGACGGGAGATTTTGCCTACGGCTACCTCCAAGCCGAACGCGGAGTCCATCGTCTTGTCCGCATTTCCCCTTTTGACTCCGCAAAGCGCCGTCATACATCCTTCGCCAGTATCGATGTGACACCGGAGATCAAGGATGCCCCCATTGAGATCAACCCCGCCGATATCGAACGCTCTACCTTCCGCTCGGGCGGCAAAGGAGGCCAGAACGTCAATAAGGTGGAAACTGCCGTCCGCCTTCGCCACATCCCAACGGGAATTGTCGTTGCCTGTCAGGCACAGCGGAGTCAGGGAAAAAACAGTGAACAGGCCCTCCAGTTGCTCAAGGCCAAGATATACCAACTTGAAGCCGACAGGAAGCGCTCAGAAATCGACCGCCAGTACAGCGAAAAGGGTGAGATCGCCTGGGGAAGTCAGATCCGCTCCTATGTTTTTCAGCCTTATCAGATGGTTAAGGACCACCGCACCGGCGTTCAGACAGGCAACGTCCAGGAGGTCATGGATGGAGCAATCGACCCCTTTATTGAGGCGAAACTGCGCGGCGTGAAGAAGGGAGTTACCTCCGACTCCGACGACGACCTTTAGTTTCTAGACCTCGATCTCATCCCCACTCAGCTTTTCCATCCAGGACTGTGCGAAGTCCCAGAGGTCGAGAAAACCCGAGTTATAGAAGTATTGGCTGAGGATCGGGTGGTGCTGAAGTAACCGAAAATAGACGCTAAAAATCTCCGCTTCTTCCCGAGTCAGGATCTTGGTAATCGTGACGGCCTGGGAGATGCGGTTCAACAACTGGA
>CAIXGT010000009.1 GCA_903919105.1 uncultured Spartobacteria bacterium
CTGAGCTTTGCGGCAAAGGCGTCATCGATCGGAGGCAACTCGCGCTCCTTAATCTCGTGAAGGGTCACCTTGTAGGTCACCTTGTAGCCTCGCAGCTTTTCCTCGCCGAACTCTGTCGGGAAACTGACCGTGCAATCACGCATCTCGCCGGCCTTCAAGCCAACCATCGCGGCAGCGAGTCCCGGGATGGGACGATCCTCCTCGAGCTTGATCCAGAAATTCTTGCGGCCGAGATAGGTCGGCTGGAGATCAGGATAGGTGTCCGCTAGGGTCTTTCCCTCAATGGAGCCTTCATAGTCGAGAACTGCAAAATCCCCCATGGCCAGATCGCGTCCCTCGACGGTCTTGAACTCCGCCATATCCCCGCGCAAACCATCCAGGAACTGAGCAACTTGTTCCTCATCGACCGCAGGCTTTTCGACAGTGATGACGAGGCCCTTGTAATCGGGGAGATTCACAGGAGGACGCACCACTACCGTAGCGGTGAAGCTCAGGGAGCGATCCCCCTCCAGCTTCACGTCATGGACATTCGGACTCTGGACAGGGGAGAGTTTCTGCTCATTGAGCACCTCACGCACGGCGGCATCGAGCAACTTGCGGGTTACTTCCTGCTCAATATCGGGCCCATACTTCTTCTCGACGATGGCGAGGGGGGCCTTGCCCTTGCGGAAGCCCGGAAGGTTGGCTTGACGGCGGTATTCGTTCCCGACCTCCTTCCATTCAGACTGAAACCTCTCGGGCGGAAGTTCAATGTGTAGGTCGACGATGCAGGTCTCTTTCTGTTCAGTGGTGACTTTCATGATGAACGGAGAAGCAAAGCAGGGAGTCCCTCACCGAACAATCTCCAAAGGTGACTTTTTAGAGGTCTGAATTGGATTCTGATTTTTAATCTGGAACTCAGGAACTCAGGAACGGAAAAAAGTATGTCTTCAAATTCGAATTACCCTTTCACTATCGAGCATCTCTTCTCTGGCCTAACAGCCTAAAAGCCTACAGCCTAAAAGCCTTTTACTCCCCTAATGCGTTCCCTTCGACTCTTTCTTTATGGGATTCCGGCTGCGCTGATTCTGCTGCTGGTCGCTGCCTTCGTGAATGCCTCCTTCCTCTCCGTGGCCAAGAAGAACGAAATGTCGATCGGCACCATCGGGGAACCCTCGACCTTGAATCCGATCCAGCAGGCTGACTCCGCCTCAGGTCAGGTCGCGGGACTCATGTTCAATGGTCTTCTGAAGTACAATCAAGATCTCGAACTGGTCGGTGATCTTGCCACAACATGGGATCTCTCTCAGGAAACGACCTTTCAGTTTGGTTCGGAAGAGGAAGCTGCCAAGGCGCTCTCATTCGTGAATAGGAATCAGCCAAGCAACTCTGCGGGCATCACAACCATCGCAGTTAATGGAAAGAACCTGATTCTGACGCTAGGTCAACCAGGTCTCACTGAATCTGAAAATATTGCTCGTACACTCACCGAATCGGACTTTCATCCCCTGCACTTTCCTGCGCTCGAGAAGGGGAGCAAGGAACGCCTTTTCAAGGCAGAACCAATTATCCGCTTTACCCTGCGCGAGGATGTCCGATGGCATGACGGGGTTCCCTTCACCTCCGCGGATGTCGCGTTCACCTACCATGCGATCATGGACGCGAGGGTCGCATCACCCCGCAGTTCCGACTTCGAGCTGATCTCATCGCTCCAGACTCCCAATCCCTATTCCGTTGTCGTTCACTACAAAAAGCCCTTCTCCCCCGCTCTGCTGAGTTGGATGCAGAGTGTCCTCCCCTCCCATCTTCTCGAGAAGGTGGAACCGGCCAAGTGGTCCGAGATCTACAACCGCCACCCGATCGGAACTGGTCCCTTCAAGTTCGGAACCTGGAAAACCAATGAGTTCATCCGTCTCATAAAAAACCCCGATTACTTCCGGGGTTCCCCCTGGCTCGACTCCGTTGTCTTCCGCGTCCTGCCCGATCCCCTCACCCTGCAGCTTGCCTTCCAGACCAAGCAGGTCGATTTCTGGGCGGTCGATCCGTGGGCTGTGAAAAGCTTCGAGAAAGACAAGCGCTTCGACTTATTCAGCTCGGCTGGCAATATGTATAACTATATCGGTTGGAACCTCCGCAGGCCCATGTTCCAGGATCTCAGGGTACGTAAAGCACTCGCTGAGGCCGTAAATATACCTCAGATGATCAAATACATCATCTACGGACACGGCGTGCAGTCGAACGGCATCTTCACCCCGAAGATGTGGTTCTATGACCCGAAGATACAGCCTCTGCCCTATGATCCCAAAGCCGCCGCGGCCCTTCTCGACGAGGCGGGCTGGAAGCCGGGCCCCGACGGGATCCGCATGAAAGATGGCAAGAGGCTTTCTTTCACGCTTTTGGCGAATAATGGTAACGAGGTCCGCCGCGACATCGCCACCTTGGTTCAGGATGACCTCAAGAAGATCGGAGTCGAGGTGAAGGTCGAGATCTACGAGTGGTCGGTGCTGCTCAAGCGCTTTGTGAACAAAGGGGAGTTCGATGCCATCGTCTTGAGCTGGGGGCTCGGCAACGACTTCGACCAGTATGCCATCTGGCATTCCAGCCAGACCCATCCGGAAGAGCTCAACTTCGTCGGCTATAACAATACCGAGGTCGACCATCTCCTGACCGATCTACGTCAGGAATATAGCCGTCCAGAGATCATAAGGCTTGCCGCCAAGCTCCAGAAAACGATCTACGAGGATCAGCCCTATACCTTTCTCTTCGTGCCCGAGGGAACCTCCGTGATGTGGAAGAACAGCTATCGCATCCGCCGCCCCGGATCCAAGCCGGGCGAGTGGATCGATTCACCCGTGACCATGACCAAGGCCGGCTGGGATTACGATATGGAGTGGTTCTATCGGCCTGAATACACTCCGAAGATTCCGGCTACGCAGACGATTAAGTAAACACGAACTGACGCCATGATTTCTTTCATCATCCGCCGTCTCGCCCTCAGCGTGGTGCTGCTCTTCATCATCAGCATCATTTCGTTTTTCATCGTGACCCTCACTCCGGGAAGCCCCTACCCGTGGGGTGAGCTTAATCCCAAGATCTCTGCCGAGGTGAAGGCCAACTTCCGGAAGAAGTTCCATCTCGACCGCCCCCTTCACGAGCAGTACGCGCTCATCATGCGCGATCTCTTCACCGGAAATTTGCGCAGTATCAAGGATGATCGCCCCGTGATTTCGAGAATCCTGGAGCGTCTTCCGGCGACTGTTGCACTGAATCTGACTGCAATTGTGATTTCCCTCTCCTTCGGAACTTTGCTCGGCGTCTATGCAGCGCGCTACAACGGGCATTGGCAGGATGCCCTGGGCTCCTTCATTGCCTTTCTCTTCATCGCGCTACCGGGCTTCTGGATCACCTACATGGTGGTGATCGCCCTGGTGAAGGGATTCGGCGTACCTATCCTTGGCACCCACAGCTACGGCATCGAGTTTCCGAACAGCTTTGCCTCGGGGCTCGATACCCTTTGGCATCTCCTTCTTCCGGCAACCATTCTGGCACTGGGGGGCATCGCCTCCCAGTCGCGCTACCTGCGGGCCACGATGATCGAATCCCTGCGGGAAGATTATATCCGCACCGCTCGATCCAAGGGGCTCTCCGAGGAGATCGTTCTCTACAAACACGCACTCCGCAATTCCATTCGCCCCATCATTGCCGGGATCGGCATGGTCTTGCCGGCCTTGATCGGAGGGGCCGTTGTCATCGAGACGATCTTTGCCTATCCGGGCATGGGTCGTCTCGGATATGAAGCCGTGCTGGAGCGCGACTACCCCACACTCGTTGCGCTGAACTTCGTCGTTGCAGCCTTGGTGCTCCTCGGCAATCTCATTTCCGATCTTCTCTCGGCGACCGTCGACCCACGCGTACGCCTCGAATAAAACCATGCAAGGCGTCACGACATCTTCTTCCGAGTCCCCCTCTTTCAGGGTATTGCGGCGCTTTCGGAGTAATCCGGTCGCGATCATCTCGGTCATGGTTATTGTATTTTTTGCTCTCATTGCGGGAGGCTCTCTTCTCCTCTCGGCAACCGGCCATGACTGGCCCTGTGACCCGAACCTCACGAATCTGGAACTGAAGCTACTCCCTCCCTCGCCGCAGCATTGGCTCGGAACGGATAATCTCGGCCGTGATGTCCTCTCACGAATGATGCACGGAGCTTCGATCTCCTTGACCGTGGGACTGATCGCCGTGGCAGTGTCGCTCGGCATCGGCATGGTGGTGGGTGCTATTGCGGGCTACTTTGGAGGCATCATAGACCAGATCCTGATGCGCGCGGTCGATGCACTGCTCTGCTTCCCAACCTTCTTTCTTATCCTCACCGTGGTGGCACTACTAGGACCGAGCCTCCTGAATATCGTCATCGTGATCGGCCTCGTGAGCTGGACCGGGACTGCCCGTCTTGTCCGGAGCGAGTTTCTGACGTTAAGGGAAACCGAATACGTGAAGGGAGCCCGAGTCCTGGGCCAGAATGCCTGGCACATCATCACGCGCCATATCCTGCCCAATGCCGCCGCGCCGATTCTCGTGACGGCCGTACTCGGGATTCCCGATGCGATCCTTCAGGAAGCTGGACTCAGTTTCCTCGGCTTCGGTGTCCAACCACCACAAGCGACCTGGGGGAACATCATCGCTGACGGGAAGACCTACCTACTCGACGCTTGGTGGCTGAACCTCTTCCCGGGACTCGCCATCCTAATCGCCTCACTGTCATTCTACCTCGCAGGCGATGCACTCCGTGAAGCAGCCGAATCCAGAAGCTGATTTTATATGTTAAAGATCAAAGACCTCCAAATCGGTTTCTCCACTCCTGCCGGAATAGCTCCTGCTCTCAAGGGCGTCTCGCTGGAAATCGGCCGTGGAGAGACCCTCGCGATCGTCGGTGAGAGCGGCAGTGGTAAGAGTGTCACCGCCCTAGCTATCACGCGCCTCCTGCCGACACCCCCCGCAATTTATCAGGGCGGAAGCATCACGTTTGAGGGCCGAGATTTGCTCACGGCCTCCGATGCCGAGCTGCGCAAAGTGCGCGGGGGCAAGATCGCCTATATCTTTCAGGAACCTTCTACATCACTGAACCCCGTCTATTCGATCCGCAGCCAGATGGCCGAGATGATCCAGCTCCACCGCCCTGACGTGACGGATATCAATGCCGAGATCATCCGATGGCTCGATGCCGTCGGCATTGTTGATCCTGCTACCCGACTGAACGACTACCCCCATCAACTCAGCGGAGGGATGCAGCAACGCGTCATGATCGCTATGGCCCTCTCGGCCCGACCAGATCTCCTGATCGCCGACGAGCCCACCACCGCTCTGGATGTTACGATTCAGAAGCAGATCCTCGAAAAACTCCGCGAACTCCAGCGCGACCTCAATATGGCGGTAATGCTCATCACTCATAATTTCGCCATCATCAGAGGTCTGGCTCGCAACGTCGCTGTGATGTATCGAGGTGAGATCGTCGAGTATGGAGAGACCGAACAAGTGCTCAGCAATCCCCAACACTCCTATACCAAGGCCTTGATCGCCTGTATCCCGAGACTAGGTGACCACAGGCATAGACTTCCGACCATTGAGTCAAACCCCTAGGAATGATACCACATTACAATGATCTTGCCGCCAACGAGCGGACCTACCTGGCCTGGATGCGGACGGCCCTGGCCCTCATTGCCTTCGGATTCTTGCTTGAACGCTTTGACCTGCTGGTCCGTTATTTCGCTAAGAGCATGAGCGGAGGCAATATCCTCCTTACTCCTCCCGGCTCCCTTATCGGCCGCGAAGCAGGTATTATCCTGACGGCACTGGGACTCCTGCTCATGCTTATCTCCACATGGCGCTTCGTCATCACCACCCTCAGACTTAAAAGCGATAAGGAAGAAACTTATAATATCCTCAGCGTCCTAATCACGGGCGGAATTTTCATCCTCCTCGCCGTGTTCGTTCTCCTCTACATCAGCAGGTTTCTGAATCTTGCGTGAGAAAAAGGCGTAAAAAGACACAGTCTTTCCAATGGTGAATTTTTCTGGGTAAAATCTACCCATGTTTAAACTAGTCCTAATCCGTCATGGCGAAAGCACCTGGAACCAAGAAAATCGTTTCACCGGTTGGACCGATGTTGATCTGAATGCTAAAGGTCTCGGTGAGGCCAAATCCGCGGGTCAGCTTCTCAAGAAAGAAGGTTACACCTTCGATCGTTCTTTTGTCTCCGTATTGAAACGCGCCCTCCGCACCAACTGGATGATTCTAGATGAGCTGGATGAACTCTGGATTCCCGTTCAACTTTCCTGGCGCCTGAATGAGCGTCACTACGGATCCCTACAGGGTCTGAATAAAGCGGAAACAGCTGCTAAGTTCGGCGAAGACCAGGTCCATATCTGGCGCCGTAGCTACGATGTGCCGCCTCCAGCCCTGGAGAAGAGCGACGAGCGCTTCCCCGGCCATGATCCCCGCTACAAGGATGTGCCCGAGGCGGAACTCCCCCTTACCGAGTGCCTCAAGGATACGGTGGACCGTGTTCTGCCCTACTGGCACAACGAGATCTCTCCTGCGGTGAAGCGCGGCGAGAAGGTTCTTGTAACCGCTCATGGGAATACCCTCCGCGCACTAGTGAAGTACTTCGATAATCTCAGCGAGGAAGAGGTGTTGGCCCTGAATATCCCAACCGGTATCCCGCTTGTCTACGAACTGGACGACAATCTGAAGCCAATCCGCCATTACTATCTCGGCGACCAGGAGGCTATTGCTGCTGCGGCTGCGGCCGTTGCGTCTCAGGGTAAGGCTCAGAAGTAACAGCTGATGTCTCTCATCACCGGCAGAAGTCATCGGGTCGCATGGATCGCCGATCTCACGGGAGATTCGCAGATCTCCACGCTCAAAAGTCGTGCCGAAGTCCCTGCCGCTGACACCTGGGATCTGAAACTCATTTTTCCCGATGACACGGCCTGGGAGGCCGAGTTCTCTGATCTCGCCTCACGCTTCGAAGAGATCAATGCCTTCAAGGGAACCCTAGCCAAAAGCGCAGGGGATCTCGCCAAGGCCCTCGAGTTTGAATCCTCCCTGGATCGCTCCAGTGAGCGCCTGAACCAATATGCCGGACTGCGTCTTTCCGAGGATAGTGCGAATGATTATGCCTTGGACCGCGACGGGCGCCTCGCATCGCTATGTGCCAAGATCAGCGAGACCAGCTCCTGGATCGCCCCGGAGATCCAAGAGATTCCCGATGCAATGTTCGAGGAGTTTCTAGCCGATCCGCTGCTTGCCGACTGGCAGATCTCCCTGCAAAACCTCCGTCGTCTCAAGCCCCATATTCTGAGCAACAAGGAGGAGCGCCTGATCTCCCTCTCGATGCCGGCCCTCGGAGGTCATCACGAGACCTTCTCCCAGCTCACGAATGTCGACATGACCTTCGGTACGGTGCGCGACGACCGGGGTCAGGAGATTGAGCTGACCCAGAGCAGCTTCTCCTCCCTGCTCCAACGTCCTGACCGCACGGTCCGTAAAGAGGCCTTCCAGAAATTCTATACGGAGTTCACAGCCCACCGCTACACGCTGGCCAGTTCACTCGCCAGCTCGATCAAGGGTGATGTCTTCCTTGCCAAGGCCCGCCATTATTCGTCAGCGCGCGAGGCCTCACTCTTCGCCGACAATGTCCCGGTAGCCGTCTATGACAGTCTCATCGAGGCTGTCCGCTCACGACTTCCCGTCCTTCACAAGTACTACAGTCTGCGTCAGCAACTTTTCAATCTCCCTGATCTGCATGTCTACGACACCTATGCCCCGCTAGTATCGGCGGTTCAGAGCGATGTTCCGTTCGACCAGGCGATCGACATGGTGGTGAAATCGCTTCACCCGCTAGGCTCGGAATATAAGGAGACGCTTTCGCGCGGTCTGCGCGAGGAACGCTGGTGCGACCGCTACGAGAACAAGGGCAAGCGCAGCGGCGCCTTCTCCTACGGGACTTATCAAGGACCTCCCTACATCCTGATGAACTACAAACAGGATGTCTTCTCCGACATCTACACGCTGGCCCATGAGGCAGGTCACTCAATGCACACTTGGTACTCTCGGAGAAACCAGAGTTTCCAGAATTACCATTACCCGATCTTTCTCGCTGAAGTGGCCTCCACCTTCAACGAGATCCTGCTTACCGAGCATCTGCTATCCGAGACCAAGGATCGCTCCATGAGGGCTTACCTGATCAACCGTCAGATCGATGACCTGCGCGGCACTCTTTTCCGGCAGACGATGTTCGCGGAATTCGAGAAGATTTCCCATGCAGCCGAGGAATCGGGAGCTGCCCTGACACTCGAGACCTTCCGCAGGATGTACCGCTCACTTCTGGATACCTACTTTGGAACCAGTGTTGTGATCGACGAGGACCTGGAGTTGGAGTGCCTACGTATCCCGCATTTCTACAGTGCGTTCTATGTTTATAAGTACGCCACCGGCATCTCGGCCGCAATCACTCTGGCCAATCAGGTTCTGAAGACAGGGAATACAGAGCGCTACTTCGGATTCCTGAAGAGTGGCGGCAGCAAGTTCCCGATCGAAACCCTGGAAGAGGCGGGGGTGGACATGCGCTCACCTGAGCCGGTTAATGCGGCGCTGGCCCTCTTCGAACGCAGGGTTGCGGAACTCGAGGAGCTTCTCACAGTTCCCAACAAAACCAACTGATGAACGCCGGATTCATCGACAGGCTTGTCGAGCGGATCCGTTTCGTGGAACCGGCCGACATCGGTCACTACCTCCAGATTCTCTCCAAGGAGAAGGGATTCCTAGAGACCATCTTCAACGCCATTCTGGAGGGGGTCATCGTCACCGATCCGCGGGACCACATCATCTACATGAACAAGGCCGCCTGTTCCTTCTTCGGGATGAACGGCGCCGAACATATCGGCAGGAGCTTGGCGGATGCCATTCCTGGACTGGAGCTCAAGTCGGTGGCGCGTCCCGGAGATGTCATGACTCGTGATCTGGAAGTCTTCTATCCGGAACACCGCTTTCTGAACTTCTATGTAAGTCCGTTAATGAGCGACGAGAAAGAGATAGCTGAGCGGGAGTTGGTGGGTCGTGCCATTATTCTCCGCGATATCACCGAAGAGCGCCTAGAGACCCAGGAGACAATCGAGAGTGAGCGGATCTCTGCCGTGACGCTTCTTGCAGCGGGTGTGGCTCACGAGATCGGAAATCCCCTCAACTCGCTCGACATTCAACTCCAACTTCTGGAGCGTCGCCTGAACAAGTCCCCTCTTTCCGAGAATGATCAGAAGGAGCTGGCTGACTCAGTCTCCGTGGCCCGCGGTGAAGTGAAGCGTCTGGACCAGATCATCACACAATTCCTCAAAGCAGTCCGGCCGGCTCCCCTGGAATGTAAACCAACGAATTTCAATGATCTGATCATGGAGGCCGTCGACTTCCTCCGCAACGAGGTGGAGGATCGGGGCATCACGGTGGATCTCTTTCCCAGTAAACATCTCCCCCAGGTCTCGCTCGACCCGGATCAATTCCGACAGGCTCTCTATAACGTGATCCGGAACAGCTTTCAGGCCATGGGAAGCAAGGGACATCTGCGCATCGGCACGGCCTGCGATGACTCCCATGTCTGGGTTAGCATCGGAGACACAGGAGGGGGGATCGATCCCGCCAGTGTCGGCGCGATTTTCCAACCCTACTACACCACCAAGGAAAACGGCTCGGGCCTGGGACTCCATATCGTTCAGCGCATCGTCAGGGCTCATGGCGGCGAAATCATGATCCAGAGCGCGATGGGTCAGGGGATGCTCTTCACGATACGTCTTCCCAGAGACGACCGCCGCGTCCGGTTCCTTCCCCCAATTACTCCCGACACAAATAATGAGAAAGCTGGAGGGAAGACAAATATGGAACTCAGGAACTCAGAAAGAAATAATGTGCAAGGAAGTGAATGAGTTTTTGAATCTGTATTCTGCAATGCTTCCTGCGCTTTGTATTATC
>CAIXGT010000010.1 GCA_903919105.1 uncultured Spartobacteria bacterium
ACAAAGAAAAGGAGGCGGGGGATCTGGTTCATGAGAGTCGGTCTAAGTTGGAGAGACGATCCTGCATCCATACCCTATTCAGGGTTGGTCAGACGAAGAGTGCCAGAAAGCACCAAGTAGTCTTGATGACAGCTCCGCATGATCCTCCCATTAGATTAACACTGGGCAGTAGGGATGCCAACAGGATTCCCAGCAGCGTCCAAACCGCTACGATGGCCAAGATCAGGATCCACGCCCCTGATCGCCGGCAATATTCCTCTCGCGCTACAAGAAGAGTCGCCTCCCGCGGAGTGAGCCATTGGGCGACCGTTGTGGAGAGGGAAAGGAGCACTTGGGGGGTGCCTTGGTTCGTTAGGCAATTTTCCCCGGCAATCGGAAGGAGGTGATTGAATAGAGGCGAACGAGCAAAGCCCCCATCACAAAGAACAACGACTGGAGCCCTGCCAAACTCATGATTGCCCGGGTATACCAATGGTCCAAATTGAGATCGGGGAATCCCGAGAGTTTCAGAATTACCTCGAGCAACAATCCGCCGAGACCATCCATTCCAAAACAAAAAGAACCTGTTCCCGGTCCGTGAAGCGGTGGACTGAAGTTAAACCTTAATCCTCCGTAGCAAAGCGCCAGAGTTGCCGCCGTGATATAGAAGAACTTCCATCCCCCGGGCATGCGCATAGTTATCCATGCGAACCACGCCACAGCGACCAGCCACGGAAGCCAATTGAAGGATCGCCACCACCACTCCCCCATAACCAGAGATGTGTGATGCCCCTCATTAAATGATTTGCAGAACAAGAGGTTTACAAACATCGCGATGGAAACCGTTATTACAAGGGCTAGAAGAGGGAGTACAACGTCGGCCAGCCAAGGGTGACGCCCGCTCCACGAGTTTACTGCAAGTTCATGAGCTGCTTGTGCAGCGAGATCGTCCGGCTTGCCAAGTGCGCGCCATGCTTCGGTTTCAGCCGTGACGGGATCGGATCCTCTCTCGATGCGGTTGTTGATATCGTCTTGCGCGTGATCCTTCCACGCCTGCATGAGCCATTTGGCACGCGCGCCCCAAATGCCATGACTGCGCAAAGCAAAGTTTATCGCTGTAGTGATAGAATTATTATGCATGGCACACACCCATTCCGCACGCGGTGATGGTCGCAGTGGCTTGATTCCACGTTTTTTCCAAAAGTTCCCGGCGCTTTTTCCCTGCCGCGCTCAATCGGTAATAACGGCGCGTGCGGCCTCCGATCTCCTGCTGGTTTTCCAACAACAGGCGCTGTGCCACCAAGCGATGTAATAACGGATAGATGCAGCCTTCGCCGAATTCGAATACCCCTCCGCACCGGAGCTGAATTTCGGACACGAGCTGGTAGCCGTACATTTCTTCGCGCCCCAGCAGTCGCAGGACGAGCAGTTCGGGCACACCATCGAGCAGATGTTCTTTTGTTTTCATGCGATGGGGAAGATACCTTTTGCTGAAAGGTGTGTCAAGCATCTTGGTGAAAGGTATTTTCTGGAGTCGTTGGAAAGGTGGCGCTGGTCCTGCTGGAATCGGCGCAACGGTGAGAAGATTTGAATGAGCATTCGAGAAGAATTGCTTGATCGCAAAAGCCGTGATCACCCATCTCAATGGGTTCTGAAAAAATCACAGACCAAGGCCTTACGGCTTTTAACTTGGAGGCTTGGGAAGATAAAAAAGGTTTTGTCTGACACCATTCATCAACTGACTGAACAACAAAATTGCTGCTGCCTAATAAAATACCGTGAGCCTCGGACCGAATGAAATGAAGAGTGCTCTAAAAAAACGGCCTATTACTCCGCTACTCCATCCCGAGGCAGGAGAGAATTAGAGCCCTCTTTGAAAAAAGATGTCTGATCCTGACTCAAGACCAGTTGGGGGGATGATTCCAGAAACGGGGTTTCCCGACATGACAATGAAGCGAGGTCCCGATGGCGTTACCGAACCACCGGGTCACAAAGAAAAGGAGGCGAGGAATCTGGTTCATGAGAGGCGGTCTAAGTTGGCGATACGATCCTGCAGCGGCGGGATGGGATGAAAAACTGTTGTCTTGGCCGGAGAAAGGGAGATGTCGGTGGCGTTGAGTCGTTCAATCTTGGATAAGAGGTCGCGTACCTCTCCGGGAGTTGCAAGTGAGGCTAGGAAGGAGTCAGCATGCCTCATCCAGACCCTGTTTAAGGTTGGCCAGACGAAGAGTGCCAGAAAGCACCATGTCGTCATGATAGCTGCTCCACTCAATCCTGCCTGTACCGGATTAACGCTGGGCAGGAGCAATGCCAACAGGATTCCCAGCAGCGTCCAAACCGCTACAATAACCAGAATCAGGATCCACGCCCCTGAACGCCGGTAATATTCCTCCCGCGCTACAAGAAGAGCCGCCTCCCGCGGAGTGAGCCATTGGGCAACCGTCATGGAGAGGGAGAGGAATCCCCTGGGGGTGATGCAGCCGTTCACGGTTTCGGAATCACCGTGATCGAACCAGCGAACGGGTCGCAGGGTCATCTGTAGCGCTTTCAATTCTAGCTGGAGAGTGCTCTCAAAAGCCTTCTCGGAGCAGCCTGTAGCTGATGGGCAGCCAGCCGGGACAAACAGAAAAAGGAGCAGGATGAACGCTCCCGCGGCAAGAAGCATAGGCACGACCCATTGCCGGGGGACTTGATGAAACGCTGCGAAGAAAAGGAACCCTGTCCAGAGACCCAGCAGCGTGAATAAGCGGTTTCGAAACCAATCCTGGAGCCAGCCGGTCGAGGATTCTCCGATGCGATTCGCAGCACTCTCCAGTGCATTTCCCGTCAGAAGATCAAAAGGGAAGTTTGCTAAAGTCACCAGCATGGCCACCGCGAGTAAAACCACCGAAATCGCTAAAGGAGCGGAGAAACCACTCGCCCACCACGACGCACTGAGGGCTAGCCCCCAGATCAACGCAAGATTGGCGCCGATCGATGTAATGCCCGCCCAAAGGCGAACGCGTTGGTAATTGCTCGGGTCCACCGGAATAGTTTGTGAAAAAGATCAGGCCGGGTCAATGACCCGGCCTGATCGTTGAAGTTAAGCTCCGGGGGGAGCTTGGAAGACTATTTTCCCTCGGCGTACCGCGCGATACGGTTCGAGAGGATCAGGAAGGTCGGGGCCCAAAGGCCGACGAAGATCCCGAAGAGTTCGCCGTGGGTACGGACCTCAAAACTCACATCCTTGCCGCCGGCATAATACCAGATGGCGATGGAGGCGAGAACCGAGGCGAGTCCGAGGACGAAACAGATATGACTGAGTTGTTTCATAGACTCCTAATTGATCCTCATAGCGGAAAGAAGCGAGGAGAATCGACTAAGCAAAAAGATTAGTTGCCGAGGACATAAATTCCTTTTCAGCCAGAACCCCTCGGGTAATATGAGGAAGTAGTTAATCTCCTTAACTAAAATCAATCCGCCCAAACCATGACCCTACCGATTGCACAGCAAATCGCAGCCCGTTCCTTTCCTCCCTTTAGCCTGGAGCGCCTTCTTAAAACGACTTTCGCCCCGAAAGTGGGCCAACGACTTTGCATCCTGATCGATCTGGAAAATCCAGCCGATATCAAGGATTTTGCCTTCCTCAATAACCCAGCCCTCACCATTCAGAAGCATGCCGTAGAGTCCTTCCTCAAGCCTCTCAACGCAGAGATTCTGGCTAACATGGGCCTTAAGGGCGGTGAGATTTTTGCCTACAAGCTCACAGGCGGCAGTAACCTAGATCTGCCAGATGAGGCTTTCGACCCCTCAGGCAAGCAGGTCAGTCTCTCCAAAGATGTCTATCCCAACTATGACATCATCCTTTGCATCTCAACCTACTCAGCAACTGCCCCTCTGACCGCCTTTGCCAAGCAGTACGGCTTCCGTGGAGCGACCCTGCACGGAGTAAACGAGATCATTCTCGCGAGCGGACTCGCTGTTGATTACAACGAAGTCAGTGTCGAGGCCGAGAAGCTTCGTCTTGGAGTGACCAACGCCGACTGGGTAGAGATCGAGTTCGGCTGCGAAGATAAAGACTACACTTTGCGCCTCATTCTTAACGGCCAAGAGGCCCAGAAGAGCCACGGCCTCTGCCGCGGTGACGAACCTGATGTTGCGAATCTTCCCGCCGGAGAGGTCTACTTCGTTCCCGAGGGTGCGGAGGGATCTTTCCCCCACAAGTACGAGGATGGAACGCTCGGACTGATGACCATAACCGGTGGTCGTATAGTGAAGGCCGAGCTCATCAAGGGAAATGCCTCCACCATCGCCGCTCACAATGCCAAGCTGATCTCCGATCCAGTCACTGGTGAACTCGGTGAACTCGGTCTCGGCACCCAGCTTCTTCCTGTCAGCGGACGCGACATTCAGGACGAGAAGGTGCGCGGAACCATCCATGTCGCAACCGGCCGCAGTGATCATCTCGGGGGACATCTGGTTCCCTCCATGTTCACCGAGAAGAGCCACGCCACCCACGACGATATCCTCTTCGCACCGCACAAGACTCCCGAGATTCTTGTCAAACAGGTTCGGATGAAGCGCGGCGACCAGCAGGAGATCCTGATCGAGAACTACGAGCCCTCCGAGTACACGAATAGTCTGGTGGCGTAGAGTTATTTGACCCCTTTACGCATTAATGGAATGAGTAACATGGTCATTAACTCTTCCCAATGAGCCCGATTTTCTCGTTAAGCCGACTACCGAGCCGACTGTTCCCAAAAAATTTATTTTGGGGAATAATGCTTCTTTGCTTGGCAAGCACTCATCTGAAAGCGGTGGAAACCGTGACCGGCGGAAATGCTTCGTACAATACAACGGATAATATCGGATCCTCGCTCATAAGCTGGAATACCGGTTGGGGCTCCGGGGGTGACGGTTGGAATTATGTGGGACAAGTAAGCGATGCCAGCGGCGTTTACCTAGGAAATAACTGGGTCCTTACTGCGGCACATGTAAACAATCCCGCCAGTTTTACCCTCAACGGAAATATCTACGCTGCGACTGGTGTCTCTTACACGGACTTCACTAACAGCCTCACAGGGTTAGCCAATGCGGATCTCCATCTTTTCCAGATTTCCAACACCTCCGTGACTGGAACAAATATTGGCCTGTCAAATCTCACCCTTTCCTCGTCTGTACCATCCTATAACCAGACAGTTGTCATGATTGGCTATGGAGGTGCAAACGGTCAGGGTTCTGAATCTTGGGGCATAAGTACAGTCCAGCTTAACACACAATATCCGATCTCTGTAAACGGATACGAAAGTATTGATTTCACAACGCTGAATTCCGGACGAAATTATGCGTCTGTGGTCAATGGGGATTCGGGAGGCGGGGATTTCATTAAAATCGGGTCCACTTGGCAGCTGGCTGGCATCACGGAGGCCATTATTTCTTATACACAAACGAACCCGCTAACGGGGACGAATTATACCGGTTCGGCGTTCGTACAGCTCGGCGAATACAGCGGCCAGATCTCGTCTATAGTCAATGCCGTGCCTGAACCGAGCTCTGTTGCTCTTGTCGCCTTAAGCCTAGCGACTCTAGGTTTTGGAATCTTTAGGCGATCCAAAGTAGCCTGATTACCAAGCCATTGCCTTAATCCGGGCAGCGGCCTCAATCGCCTTCTCACGGCTATTAAAGGCGGAGATGCGAAAGTAGCCCTCGCCAGCTCGGCCAAAGCCGCTGCCGGGAGTAACAACGATATTCGCCTCGTTGAGCATCCGGTCGAAGATCTGCCAGCTTGTTTGTCCAGCCGGACCATGGACCCAGATGTAGGGAGCGTTCACACCTCCATAAACCTTCAGACCGCACGACTGCACAGCCTCGCGCAGGATCTTTGCATTCCCCATGTAATGCTCCACAAGAGCGGAGACCTCGGCGCGTCCCTTCTCACTGTAAAGAGCGGCAGCCCCCCGCTGAGTGACATAGCTGACGCCATTGAACTTGGTGGTAAAGCGACGATGCCAGAGGGGATGGATCGGGCGGTGCTCGCCATCGGAGCAAAGAGCACTCAGTTCTTTCGGAACAACGGTAAAGGCGCAGCGGGTACCGGTGAATCCGCCATTCTTGGAAAAACTACGAAACTCGATTGCACACTCACGAGCACCGGGAATCTCGTAGATCGAACGGGGTACAGAAGGGTCACTGATGTACGCCTCGTACGCGGCATCGAAGAGAAGGATCGAACCGTTCTTACGTGCATAGGCCACCCAGGCCTCCAGCTGTGCTCGCGTGGCCACAGCGCCGGTCGGATTGTTGGGGAAGCAGAGGTAGATGATGTCAACTTTCTCATCCGGAATGGCGGGCACAAAACCATTCTCCGCCGTGCACTCAAGGTAAGTGATTCCTTCGTAGGAGCCGTCTTCCCGACCCTCGCCCGTGTGTCCTACCATCACATTGGTGTCGACATAGACAGGGTAGACAGGGTCCATCACGGCGATTTTATTATCGTGACCGAGGATGTCGAGAATCGCACCACCGTCGCACTTGGAACCGTCTGAGACAAAGATCTCATCATCCGCCACGTCGAGCCTGCGATCGCGATAGTCGTGCTGCGCAAT
This sequence comes from uncultured Spartobacteria bacterium, assembly GCA_903919105.1. Next base: position 6,564 of record CAIXGT010000010.1, read on the forward strand.
TGCAGTCCGTAGAAACTCGTAGCCCTGTTCGGGGCCATAGCCGTGGAATCCCTCCCGGGTTCCCATCTCGTCCACAGCGGCGTGCATCGCATCGCGCACCGCAGCCGGGAGGGGCTCGGTCACATCGCCGATGCCGCAACGGATCATTCGAGCGGTG
>CAIXGT010000011.1 GCA_903919105.1 uncultured Spartobacteria bacterium
CCGGCAGGGGAGCGCCGTAGGCCATCTCGTGGCGGGCTAGGGACTCGAGGGCGATCTCCTCGAAACCGACACCCTCGATCTGGGTGGGGGTTCCGGTGAAGCACTCCTCGACGAGTTTGGTCGAGATGCCGGTTGCTTCGAAGGTCTGGGCACCGCGGTAGCTGCCGATGACGGAGATGCCCATCTTTGACATGATCTTGAGGAGACCGCTCTGGAGCGCCTTCTTGTAGTTGAGCTGGGCGGTGGCGAAGTCAATTTCCACGGAGCCCTTCTCGATCATCTCACGGATGGTCTCGATGGCCAGGTACGGATTAATGGCGCTTGCGCCATAGCCGATGAGGCAGGCCATCTGGTGAACATCACGGGCCTCGCCTGTCTCGCAGACGATGCTTGTCTGCATGCGCTTGCCGACACGGCGGAGATGATGATGAATGGCCCCCACGGCTAGGATGGCCGGGACGGCAAGGTTGTCAGCATCGATTCCCTTGTCGCTGAGAATCAGGATCCTGGTGCCCTCATCGACGGCCTTCTCGGAGGCCTTGCAAAGTTCATGAACTGCAGCGGCAAGTCCCGCGGCGCCTGAGGATGCCTTCCAGAGGGAGGAAAGAGTGGCGGACTTGTGTTCGCCACCGATCTTCCGGACGGCCTCCAGTTCCTCGTTGAAGAGGATGGGGGAGTCGAGGGAGACCTGCGCGGCATGCTCCGGGGTCTCGGAAAGGAGGTTGCGCCTCCAGCCCAGCGTGGTGAAGAGGGACATGACTAGGCGCTCGCGGATTGGGTCGATCGGGGGATTCGTGACTTGGGCAAAGAGCTGGCTGAAGTAGGTGTAGAGAAGACGAGGGCGCAGAGAGAGGACTGCAAGCGGCGTATCGTCACCCATGGAGCCGACGGCCTCGGCTCCATCCTTGATCATCGGCTTGAAGATCATGTCGAGCTCCTCGCTAGTGTAGCCGAAAGAGACCTGGCGCTGGGTCAGGTCGATGATGTCGAGATCGCCTTTCGCGGGAGCGAGCTGCTCGGCCTTGAAGGGGGCGAGACGGACGCGATGGTCATCCACCATCTTCCGGTAATTATGGCGTGTCGCAAGCGACTGCTTGATCTCGGTGTCGCGCATCAGAACGCCGGCAGCGGTGTCAATGGCGATCATCTCGCCGGGGGCGAGACGGCCCTTCTCGATAATGGTCTCCTGATCGAGTCCATCGACTCCCATTTCAGATCCGAGGCTGAAGATGCCGTTGTCAGTAATCTGGTAGCGGGCTGGACGCAGGCCGTTACGATCAAGGCAGGCTCCGATCGTGATCCCGTCTGTGAAAACAAGAGCAGCAGGACCATCCCAAGGCTCGCAGAGGCATGTGTGGTACTCGTAGAAAGCGGCGAGCTCGGGAGAGATCTCTTTGTCGCTGCGCCAAGCCGGAGGAACCAGCATGGTCATCGAGTGCAGGATCGAACGTCCGGACATGGTCAGGACTTCGAGTACGTTGTCGAGGCTCGCGGAGTCGGAGCCGCCAGGCTGGATGATAGGGTGCAACAGTTCGATATCCTCACCCCAGAAGTCGGCCTTCAGTTCGGCCTCGCGCGCCTGAGTCCAGTTGCGGTTGCCTCGAACGGTATTGATCTCACCGGTATGCGCCATCATCCGGAAGGGATGGGCCAGGGGCCAGGTGGGAAAGGTATTGGTGCTGTAGCGCTGGTGGTAGACGCAGAGAGCTGTCTCGTAGTCGGGGTTGGAGAGGTCTGGGAAGAACTTCTCTAGCGACGAAGAGACAAGAAGACCCTTATAGACGATCAGGCGGTGAGACAGGGAAGGGATGTAAAAATCCTCGATTTTATCGGCGGCCACCCGCTTCTCGATTTCGTTGCGAGCAAGGAAGAGCCTACGCTCGAACTCATCGGCAGTCATCCCCTCAACCTTGCCAACCAGGACTTGCTCGATATCGGGCAGAGTCAGCAGGGCCTTGGTCCCCAGGATCTGCTTGTTGGTTGGAACCTCGCGCCAGCCGAATAGATAGAAACCCCTTTTTTCCAGAACTTCCTCAGTGATGGCCTTGGCCCGGGCCTTGGCATACTCGTTCTCCTTAGGGAGATACATAACCCCGATACCGAGATCGGTGTCGCTGTAGAGGGACTTGCCCCAGCTTTCGATGATAGGCCGGAAGAGCTTGTAGGGAATCTGAGTCGAGATGCCGGCGCCGTCACCCGTCCGGGCATCGGCATCCAGGGCTCCGCGGTGCATCAGGTTGCAGATGGAGCGAAGACCGATGCGCAGGATCTCGTTGGAGCGTTCGCCGCTGATTTGCGCGACCATGCCGACGCCGCAGGCGTCTTTTTCAAAAGAAGGATCATAGAGCGAGGTGCTACTCTGATCGTGGGGCAGGGAATGATTCATCATAAGAATGGGTGCGTGGGATGCCGTTATGGGATTCGCCGATGCTATTAGCCGAGGCAAAGCAGAGGCGAACACTATAATGTCGTGGATGGTCTCCCTTGCCGCAAGCAAATGGCGTTCCCGCCGAGGGATTTTTTAAAGAATAACTTATGGTGCCGTCTTCAGGGGTTTCTTTCCGGATGGATCTTCTTTCCCGAGCCTTGATATCTTCCGTTATCGCGGTTCAATTCAGGGGCTACGCCTCCAATCCCATGCCCTATCTTGCCGACCCCAATCGCTATGACCGTTCCGATTTCTTTGCCCGGTGCGGCAAATCGGGTCTGATGCTTCCCAGAATTTCCCTCGGATTGTGGCACAATTTCGGAGAGGTAGACTCCTTCGAGATGGCTCGAGGTATTGTGTTGAGGGCCTTCGATCTGGGGGTCACCCATTTCGATCTGGCCAACAACTACGGCCCCCCTCCCGGTTCCGCGGAATCCACGTTCGGGAAACTTCTCGCGTCCGATCTGGCGGCTTACCGTGACGAACTGATCATCTCCACTAAGGCCGGCTACACGATGTGGCCCGGGCCTTACGGGGACGGGGGCTCCAGAAAGTATCTTCTCTCCTCGCTCGACCAGTCTCTGAAACGGATGGGCCTCGATTATGTTGATATTTTCTACAGCCACCGGATGGATTCCTCCACACCTCTCGAGGAAACGATGGGGGCTCTTGCCCATGCCGTGAAATCCGGCAAGGCGCTCTATGCCGGTATCTCTAACTACAACCCCGAAATGACCACGCAGGCGGCTTCGCTCCTCCGAGAGATGGGCGTTCCCCTTCTGATCCACCAACCCAAGTATAACATGTTCGAGCGAACGGCCGAGCATGGCCTCCTCGACGTGCTGGCGCGCGAAGGTGTGGGGTGTATTCCTTTTTCACCATTGGCCCAAGGCCTGCTTACGCAACGCTATTTGGGAGGGATTCCTGGTGATGCTCGGGCGGCAAAGGAACATGGTTTCCTCAGGCCCGAGGGGGTAACATCCGAGGTCATTGCCAAAGTGCTCACCCTCGGAGAGATTGCCATGGCCCGAGGCCAGAGTATCGCCCAACTCGCTTTGGCCTGGGTGCTTCGAGACGCACGCGTGACCACGGCGCTGATCGGCGCCAGCAAGATCAGCCAGTTGGAAGAATGCGTTGCCGCCGTCTCGAACACCGTATTTGATCAGGAGGAGCTCCAGAAAATAGAGGCCATTCTCAAGGCATGAGTCAGGAGATGCAGTGGGCTGATCCTTCCGGTGCTGATCGGAACTGGCGCATCTTTCTCTGGTTTCGTGTACTGTTTTCAGCGCGGTTCTACTACCCTGTGATGGCGGTGCTCTTCCTGGATCTGGGGCTGACAGCTACCCAGTACACTCTGCTCAATGTCGCTTGGGCCGCGGCCAGCCTGCTCTCCGACATCCCCGCCGGCGTGCTGGCTGACCGGATCGGACGCAAGCCGCTGCTTGTGGCCGCCGGGTGCTGCATGATCGCGGAGATGGCCATCCTCTGTTTTGCGCCTCACAACGGGGGCCTGGTGCTCTTTCTCTTCTGTCTGGCAAACCGAATCCTGAGCGGCCTGGCCGAGGGGGCCGCGAGCGGCGCCGACGAAGCCATCGTCTTCGACTCACTTGCGGAGAGTGGCCGCGAGGATGAGTGGCATCGCGTGATGGAGCAACTGACCCGATGGCAGTCGATGAGTTTTGTCTTTGTCATGCTGGTGGGAGGGGCGGTCTATGCACCCGGTTTTGTGAATGGAGCCCTCGCTTTGGTGGGGATCACAGCCCATCTGGATCAGGCGACAACACTCAGACTCCCGC
>CAIXGT010000012.1 GCA_903919105.1 uncultured Spartobacteria bacterium
GCTGGCCGTGGCCGCAGTCCTTGGTGTGATTACCCAGGGGGTCTTGGGTGGTCTCCGCGTGACACTCTACAAGGACCAGATCGGCATCTTCCATGCAGCACTTGCCCAGAGCTTCTTCGGGTTGTTACTCGTGATCACGGCTGTGACGGGAAAGGGATTCCTGAAAGGTGCCTGGTACGCTGACAAAGCTGCGGCATCACTACGTTGGCTTGTACTGGCAGGACTGGCGCTAACTTATTTCCAACTGGGGTTCGCGGCAACTATCCGTCACCAGCATGCCCCACTAGCTATCCGTGATTTTCCCGCAGCCTATGGCACATTGATTCCAGATACTTCGAGTTCTGCTTTGGCGCGAATCAATGATGAGCGATCACGTGAGAAGATTGCTCCCGTTTCGGCAAATCAGATTCACCTGCAGCTAGTCCACCGTGCCGGTGCAGTCGCGCTATTACTTGTCGTGATAGCCACAGCGTTTTTGTCCGTAGCCCGTACACCTCTCGGCCATTGGATGCGTTCCTGGAGCCTTCTCTGGGTTGGGGCGATCCTGCTTCAAATCCTGCTCGGTGGGATCACCATCTGGTCGAATAAAGCGGCCGATGTCGCCACCTCTCACATGGCGCTGGGCGCTCTCCTGACCGCTTTCGGTATCCTATTCACCTTCCGCCTTTTCTGCGCCGCCACCCAGGCAGCCCCTCAATCATCCTCATTTCTCGGGGAGGCCCATTCATGAATGCGGCCGAGGAGAGCATGAAATCGGAAGTAAATGCGGACTCCAAGCCGCAGGGATTGCTCTCCAATCTGAGCGAGCTCTCGAAGGCGCGTCTCTCGTTTCTTGTTCTAATTACCACGCTCGTGGGTTTCCTGCTCGGATGGCATGGTCCGATGGATTATACCCTTCTTGCCGCCACCTTGCTCGGCACCGCGCTCAGTGCCGCCGGAGCCTCAGCTCTCAACCAGTGGCTCGAGCGTGATCTCGATGCGCTGATGCCCAGAACCGCTGATCGTCCCCTGCCTGCTCGCAGGATGCACCCCTCCGATGCACTGCTTTTTGGTATGCTCTGCTGTGGAAGTGGCGTAGCGATCCTCTTTTTCTTCGCCAATCCCCTGACTGCACTCCTCGGGGGATTAACAATCCTCATTTACGCCGCCCTTTACACCCCGATGAAGCGCTTCACGGAGCTCAACACTCTTGTCGGCGCCATCCCGGGGGCGCTTCCCCCTCTTCTCGGATGGACCGCCGCAACGAATCATACGGGCTTCGGAGGATGGATCCTCTTCCTCATCCTCTGGTTCTGGCAGATGCCTCATTTCCTCGCGATCGCATGGCTTTACCGCGACCAGTATGCCGCGGCGGGATTCAAGATGCTGAGCACTCGTGATCCCGACGGATGGTCCACGGCTTGGCAGGCTCTTATCTATTCGATCGCGCTGCTGGGCGTATCCCTTCTGCCCGGTATGATCGGCATGTCCTCTTCCTACTACTTCTTTGCTGCCTTAGCTCTGGGTGCGGCAATGATTTATCTCTCAGTTGCCTTTCTCAGGAACCGGACGAATCCCGCGGCTCGCCACCTCTTTTTTGCCTCGATCATCTATTTGCCGTTGCTGCTGGGGGCTCTCCTTGCCTTTGGCCACTGAAACAACAATGTTTAGATCGCCGAATCGCAAAACCCAGTTCGCAATTCTTGCGGGTCTCATTGTTTTTGCGCTCGCCCTCTGCGGTCTTGTCGTGTTCATGATGTTGCGTCGCGGTCCCGCCGTGGCTTACTGAATTTTCAAAGATGAATAACGCTTCCTACAACAACTCCTCCATTTTTCACGCGCCCATGGTTGCGGAGGTTTCCGAGCATGATCATCATGCCGCTCCTCCGACTTCTCCCGCGATCTGCAAGCTCGGCATGTGCATCTTTCTATGTTCTGAGGCGCTCCTCTTCAGCGGACTGATTTCTGCCTACCTGGTGCTTCGCCAGGGAGCCGGTTCTTGGCCTCCTAATTTTGGCGACGGCATTGAGCTTCCCCCAATGCCCAAGCTCCTGACTGGCATCAATACCGTCATCCTGGTCAGTAGTTCTTTCGTCTATCACTTCGCCGAGGTGGCCGTGAAGAAAGGGAAGTCAGGCGCTGGCTGGATGCTTCTCGCTGCCTTGATGGGTGCCACGTTCGTCGGTATCCAATGCGTCGAGTGGACGGAGCTTTACCATGAGGGACTCTGGTTCAATAAGGGTGGAGTCTATGGCTCTTCCTTCTTCACATTGACAGGCTTCCACGGTGCTCATGTCTGTATCGGCGTCCTCTTGATCCTCTGGTGCTTTTTCATGCAGGTTACCAAGGGGACCTTCACCCCAAAGAGGCATGTTGCTTTGGAGAATGTCGGTCTCTACTGGCACTTCGTCGATGTCGTCTGGGTCTTCCTATACACGATTCTCTATCTGATCTGATTTAGGTTTAATTAGGAATTCCTTGTGAGCGAGCCAACTCCGGAACCGGGCGCCCCGAAAAGGCTCCCCTTTATGGTTTGGGTCATCACTTTTATGGTTGCGATCGTTATGATCGCTGGAGCTAGTAAGCTCTTCCGGAGTTCCGAACGTAGGGATTATGAGGTGACGCCAGCCATCGGAACGGTTCCCGAATTCCATTTCACGACACAGGAGGGAAAAACTCTCACTAAGTCCGATTTGCTAGGAAAGGTATGGGTAATCGATTTTTTCTTCACCCGCTGCCCCGGTCCCTGCCCGATGATGTCGTCGCGCTTGGCAGAGATCTCCAAGGAGCTTAAGAAAGCCAAGGACGTGCGTCTGGTATCGCTTTCGATAGATCCCGAGCACGACACACCCAAAACTTTAAAAGAATACGCCTCACGCTTCGAGGCTAATCCGGAGCGATGGCTCTTTCTGACAGGTCCGAAGGCCGAGGTGGAGACTTTCACCACCAAGGGGATGCTGCAGGCCCTCTCCTCCGACACCGCAAACCCGGTCAATACGGTTCATTCGACACGCTTCTTGGTGATCGATCGTCAGGGGCAGATCCGCATCGCCCGCAAGCTCGATGAACCGGAGCTGGTCCAGAAGCTTTTGATCGACATCGGGAACCTCCTGAGGGAGCCTTATAACAAGACCACGGCACCATGAAGTTACTTACCTTCCTTCCGGTTTTAATCGTGTCACTGGCGAATGCTATGGCCTGTCCCGACTGTGCCCTGCAAGGCACTGGTGGCCAGATCGAGCCAATGACCATCGTTTCTAAAGCAGCTTTTTCCTCCAGCACCCTCTTCATGATCGGCGTGGTTTTTTCCGTGGTCGGGTTCATGACCTGGATCATGGTGAAGACCTGTCGGGATCTTAGCCGGGAGCGCCCCCTCTCCTCCTCACTGGAAGCCTGAGGCCCGGTAGCTTGATGACTGTTCACCAACTTCCGGCGGTCAACGCCTCGCTGAATGGGATCAGCACCCTGCTGATCATCACGGGGTGGATTATGATTCGTAATGAGCACAAGAGGGCTCATGCGGCTTGCATGCTCGGAGCTATCGTCACATCCGCAGCATTCCTTGCCTGTTACCTCTACTACCACTTTCACGTTGGCCATGTTGTCTTCACGCATTCCGGATGGTCGCGGGCGCTCTACTTCGTGATCCTTTTCACCCATTTGCCATTGGCTCTGGTGATCGTTCCCCTTATTGCGCTTACGATCACCCCGGCTCTGCAGCAACGCTTTGACGCCCACAAGCGAATAGCCCGTTGGACCCTCCCGATCTGGCTCTATGTCTCTATAACAGGTGTGCTGGTCTACCTAATGCTCTACGTATGGTTTCCTTCCGCGAAGATCTGACCGGCACGAATCCTCCTCCGGCGGGTGCCGGGCTCGAAAGGACCGGCATGCTGGATGCCTTTGCCCACGATACCCGCGAGGATGTCCTGGTGCTTGCGATGTTCGAGACCCGTTCTTGGGAGCATGGAGAGCGACAACTCTTTCAACTTCAGGAGAAGCTCAATGCCTATGTCTCCTTCATCCTGGACGGTGAGATGAAGGACAATTTTCCTCACCTTTATGGAAAACCCGTGCGAATCGAACTCCGTACCTCCCAAGAACCCTCCGAGAAGGCAATGGGCTTCCTTGGACGGGCCCGTGACCAACTGGCGCTCCAGCAGATCAGTCTGGAGGTCGTCGTTATTGGAGAGATGACTCCAGAAGAGGGAAGTTGTTGCGGGGGATCATCCTCTGATCTGGGTGGCTGCTGCGGTGGTGGTGCCCAAGGTCATCACCATAAAGAGTCTCTTGCCCAGGAATCGCATGGCACCTGTGGGTGCGGTCACTGATCAGTTTGCCAACCCATCATGGAATTTAGCACAACGACGACACGACCCCGCAATGTCGACTGGAAGCGTGCAGCCGCCATCCTTTATGGTGACTGGGGTACCAGCAAGGCGTACGTCATCGGATTAGCCTTCGCCGTCGCCGGATACAGCTCCCCGTGGCTCATCGGAGCGATGTGCCTGCTCACGGCGCTGGTGGGGATCAACTACATGGTCATCTGCCGGCATTATCCGAATGGCGGCGGCGTCTATGCCAGCGTCCGGCATCGATCCGAGATCATCTCGATCGTGGGCGCATTCCTGCTGATTGCGGACTATATTGTGACGGCGGCTGTCAGCGCTCTCTCTGCGTTCCTGTATCTTGGAGTACCCCATCCCGAGTGGTTTGCGGCGGCCTCCATCGCGATCATCGGTGCCTTGAATTATTTCGGACCCAAACACACCGGTGGTGCCGCTGTGCTTGTTGCCGTTCCGACGGCCATCGTCGTTGTGCTGCTTGGAATTCTGGCGCTTCCCCATCTGGGAGACGCAGTGATTCACACGCAACCACTTCACGGTGGTTTTTTTCATAATTGGAACGCCTTCGTCGCCATCGTTCTGGCCCTTTCGGGAGTCGAGGCGATTGCCAACTCAACGGGTGTGATGAAACTCAATCCGGGAAGCACCCTTGAAAAACCCGATGTTTCCAAGACCGCCAACAAAGCCATCATCGTGGTCATGCTGGAGGTCTGTCTCTTCACGGGCCTTCTGGGGCTGGCCATGGCGGCCCTTCCGGGACTCGTGGTGGCCAACGGTGATGTGAACGCCCCCGGTGCCGAAGGCGTCCGCGATTACATGCTCCGCTACATGGCCCAGATTTTCGCTGGCAATCTTCTTGGGCCGGTCTTTGGGCACGTTGCGGCTTGGGCGGTCAGCATTGTTTTTGGCATTCTTCTTCTCAGTGCTGTGAACACGGCGATCGTTGCGCTCAGTGGAATTTCCTTCCTGATGGCCCGTGATCAGGAGATGCCTCCGATCTTTGCAAAACTGAATTCCTTTGGTGTTCCCAATGCAGGACTCTTCTTTGCCGTGCTTGTACCGGCCGGGCTGGTCATTGCTGTCAGTGACATGTCAGGCCTCGCTGATCTCTATGCAGTCGGCGTGGTGGGAGCTATCGCGGTGAATCTTGGGGCGACCAGTACGGACTGGAAGCTTGCCCTGAAGAATCATGAGCGTGCCCTGATGTTCGTGACCTTCGTGATCATGGCGGTGATAGAAATCTCCCTCTTCATTGACAAGCCAAACGCCCGCATCTTCGCCTTCACCGTACTCGCAATTGGTTTGATACTTCGCGGACTTGCCAAGGAAAGCTCCGAGCGTAAGGCCAAGGCGGCTCAGGAAGCAGCCCTTCAGGCGGCTGTTCTTGCCATGGAGAACACCGGCGGGATCTCCACTCCAACATCTCTAGAACAGACTCCTGCGGCCGCCATGGAAAAGATTCCTGCCGCTACAGGCACGGCTGCATCACCGGCGCCTGCTCCGAAGATTTACAACGGCCCCATCCTCGTAGCCGTGAGAGGGAAGGGGCGTACGCTGGATTTTGCGGTCAAGGAGGCCGCCGAGAACGGGCAACCCCTCTATGTCCTCTTTGTCCGTGAGCAGCCTGTCATCGCACCGGGTGATCGCAAGAAGAAATGGAACGAGGACAAGCAGGCACGCGAGACCTTTGAGTCACTCCGGGACAAGGGGCTGGGCGAGACTATTATTCCCTGCTACGCCGTCAGCGATGCGCCGGCTCATACCATTGCCGACCTGGCCTCGACCATCGGGGCGGAGCGGGTTCTTCTCGGTGCTCCCCAGCGGAATACCCTGGTCCACATGCTTCGCGGGAACATCATCCGCGAGGTCGCCTCTCTTCTCCCGGATGACATCTATCTTTTGGTCTGCGTGTAGGCTCTCTGGATCTGTAAGCCCATGATCGTCGAACGCCTTAAATATATCATCTGGGCCGCGGACACGGCCCGCGCCGTCTCCTTCTACACCTCGGTCTTCGGCGGAAAGGTAATCCGCGAGAACTCGGCCGTCACCGACATCGATGTTGCAGGCGGCATCATCGGCATCCATGGTGGCGGCGAGGGAAAGCGCACCTGGACCGGCATGAGCTTCCAGGTGGCCGACGTCATCGCCGGAGCTTCCGAGATCGTGGCCGCGGGCGGGCAGTTGCTACGGGAGCCTCAGCCCGAGAATGGTGAGCCACCCCATCTGGCGATGTGTGTGGATACCGAGGGGAATGAAATCATGCTCTCTCGCAGGAGAGTCTAGTTCATTTCGATGCGCTGGAATGATTCGGAGGAGATTGATGTCGATCCTGTGAACGGAAAATCCAGATTCATGATGGTGTAAAAAGTCATGCAGATAAGACCAGCGAGCAGGATGGTAAGAATGGCTTGAAGCCAGAAATTTTGTGCTTCAAAGAGATAAGAAAGGCCGATGGTCGCAACGGCGCCAACCAAAAGAACAACCCAGAGAACTTCAGGAAGACCGGAGGAGGAGTCATCAATGCGCGATGCTCTCAAGCTATTCATGGTTGTGAGACATTGGACAGAGGTGTGATAAAAATCATTTTCCTGACTGGTACTAGGTTTAAAGCGCAGGTAGGCCTCTCCTATTTTCTGCAGTAATTGAATGGTTCTTGGACTGGCTTCTCCTTTCTGCATGCACTTCCATTCATCATTTACAACGGAGTCACGGTAATTTCGAAGATGTTGCTGGAGATCCCCTTGTGTCGGTTGAGGGAATGCCTTGGTGACGAAATAAAGATCCCGGAGGTAACGTGCCTCCTGAACGACATTCGTGGAGGTTGTGGAGAAAGCCTGCCATGTGGCGGTAAAGACAAAGGCCAGAAAAATACCGTCCCATTGTGCAGAAAAAAGGGCCCGTCACATCATGACTCTGTTTCAGAAAGCGTAAGGAAATCACCTTTCTGAAGAAGGAGAGTCCAAGAACTGAAAGTAATAAGAGCGGTAAGACACAGGCCGCCAGCAACTCCACCGGCGAGAGATAGAAGCAAAGGGACTGCTCCAGGGACATTGCGGCCATCATAAAATCGTCTAGGCGGTCGTGTAAACTTGAGCGCCTTGTTTCACGAACTCAGCGGACTTCTCCTCCATTCCTTTCTTGAGGGCTTCTTCTTCGGAGAGATTCTGAGCGGCGGCGTATTTGCGGACGTCTTCGCTGATCTTCATTGAACAGAAGTGGGGGCCGCACATGGAGCAAAAGTGGGCTGACTTGGCCCCTTCCTGCGGGAGTGTCTCGTCGTGGAATTCACGGGCGGTGACGGGATCGAGGCCGTGGTTGAACTGATCCTCCCAGCGGAACTCGAAGCGGGCCTTGGAGAGGGCGTTGTCTCGATACTGGGCGCCGGGGTGACCCTTCGCGAGATCGGCGGCGTGTGCGGCGATCTTGTAGGTGATCACGCCATCCTTCACATCCTTCTTGTTGGGCAGGCCGAGGTGTTCCTTCGGCGTGACGTAGCAGAGCATGGCGCAGCCATACCATCCGATCATGGCAGCTCCGATGCCGCTGGTGATGTGGTCGTAGCCAGGTGCAATGTCGGTGGTGAGGGGGCCGAGCGTGTAGAAGGGGGCCTCGTGGCACCACTCGAGCTGCTTGGCCATGTTCTCCTCGATCATGTGCATCGGGACGTGGCCGGGACCCTCATTCATGACCTGGACGCCCTTGGCCCAGGCGCGCTCGGTAAGTTCGCCCTGGACTTTCA
>CAIXGT010000013.1 GCA_903919105.1 uncultured Spartobacteria bacterium
AACAGGGAATGAAACTCTTGGGCATCAAGGAGCAGTCCGCGACCAACATGACGTCTACAAATGCTGTCAAAACGCTCGAACAGGATGCGGGGAAAGTTCTCGAGACGCTCGGCGGTTTCCTTAAATAAGGATGCCGCTGCCCTGCTGCGGCCCGGGTGCTTTGAGTAGCCGCAGAGCCTCTGCTAAAGACTTTTCAGGATCGGAAAAAAGACTCAGATTTAGTTTCGGGAAATCATGCTGGTGGTTGAACCAGGTCATCTGCCGCTTGGCATAGCGCCGAGTTGCCGAGCTGATGGCGGCGATCGCCTCTTCTTGAGTGATTTCATTCCGTAGGAGGGAGCGGATTTCCCGCAGACCGAGTGTCATCGAGGCCGTTGGACCGACATGCTGTTCGGGTAAAGCGGCCACTTCAGCCTCCACACCTTGTTGGAACATCGTCTGCACATTGGCCTCGATCCGGGCGTTCAACTCCTCCCGATCACGCGTGAGAAGAAGGGCCATGACTCCCACGCACTGGGGTGTTGGGGTGGAGCCTTGCGATTCCTTCCGCGACGCGCCTAACGGCTTGCCCGTCAGTATTATGATTTCAAGGGCCCGTTCGACACGGCGGCGGTTAACCACGTCGACCATTCCCACCGCGGCAGGATCGAGTGACTGAAGTCGCACGATCAGTTCCGGCAATAGGAGGGCCTGTAGTTCAGCGCGCAGCACGGGGTCGCCTGCCGGAAGTTCATGCAGACCGCCGAGCAGCGCCTTGAAATAAAGTCCTGTTCCGCCAACAACGATCGGGCGTTTGCCCCGTGCGACAATACCGCGGATAACGGGCAGCGCCTCACGCAGATAGCGTCCCGCGTCATAAGTCTCTGCCGGATCTACTGATCCGATCAGATGATGGGGAATCACCTTACGCGCGACCGCCGATGGCTGCGCTGTCAGGATGGGGAGACCTGCGTAAATCTGGAATGCGTCAGCGCCGACGATCTCACCGTGAAGTTCTCCGGCAAGCCGGAGGGAGAGATCGGTTTTGCCGGCCCCAGTGGGGCCGGCAACAAGAATTGTTCCCGCAGGAAGCACGGAAACGGAGACCGATTGGAACTAAAAACCAACTAGGCCGCAGAGGCCTCGGACTCCGTGGAAGATTCCGAAGCACCGGCCGTGTCGCGGCGTTCAGACCTTTCACTGCGGCTCTCGGCTACGGCCTTGGCGCCACTGACCACGAGCTTCCGGCCCATGTATTCCTTGTCGTGAAGCTCGTCGACCGCGCGCTTGGCCTCCTCGATGGAAGAAAGCGTGACGAATCCGAATCCCTTGGAGCGTTGAGTCTCGCGGTTGCAAACAACTTCGACGTTCTGGACGGATCCAACGCCGCTGAAGAGCTCCATCAGGTCGCTCTCAGTCGCATCGAAAGAGAGGTTGCCTACGTAGACGCGGGGCGTGGTCACTTCAATGCGTTCGGGCTTCCGGGATTGGCGGGGAGATGCATTTTCACGGCGCCCGGAATGCTCGGCCCTGGGAGTGCGGTGAGGTTGGCCGGAGGTCTGGGGCTTTTTTTTGCCACCGAGTCCGAGGACGGAGAGGAGCTTGGCAAGGAAGCCTTGCTTCTTGGCTGGCTGCTGCTCGCGGCGCGGCCGGTCTTCGCTTCGTGAAGCGCCTTGGGAGCGACCCTGAGATCCGGAGGAGCCTGAGGAACGACGGCGACCGCCGCCGCCACTACGGGAGCGGCCATTGTTAGGGGAATAATTTGAGGACATGATATGTGTTGTGTTGAAGGAATCCCCGCGATTCGCGGCTTGGGACACGGAGCCGGTGTGGGCGGGAATCAGGACTAGGTATGTTTATCGTTGCGTTGTGTGTTGGTGACCGTGCGACTCGCCGTGTGTGGCCTCCTGTGTGTCCCATCCCTGGAATCTTACGAAAAGGGGCGTGGCGGAGGCTGCTTCGGCTTTCAATGCCGGGGTAGGTAGCGGAAATCCGCACCACCTTGCGACGGTCGCCGATATCGGACAACCCTCTCTCTCGCATCGAACCGCCGGCGAGACAAGGCAAATCGGTTTTGCCTTGCCACTACCGCGAGTGCAGGCGGGAGATTTCCCCGATGGAATTTTCAAAAGTTTTTTGATTTTTCCGAATTCGGCCGCATGTTGACCCATGAGAGCGAGGACTCGCTCAGGGCTTCCGGGCCTTTCCGGCGGCAGGGGAACTTTTATGACATCGCCAAGAGGGATTCCCCGTGAAGGCGCGTCGACCGTCACCGCCCCGACCTCTTTTAACCGGGGCTTCTCGTGGCCGGACGCGCGCTCTTTTTCCATCTTCACCCCGCAGTCAAACAACCAACCCTAGAACAAAATGAAAAAGTGCACATCACCCCGGCGCAAAGCCGGATTCACTATGGTGGAACTGCTTGTGACCACCAGCGTCATCGGTGTCATGACCTCGATGATGGTACCGACCGTCCAGCAGGCATCGCAGAAGGGCAAAACAGCGAAATGCATCAGCAACATGCGCCAGATCGGTGTCGCCGTTCAGCAGTATGTGGCAGACCCCGCTAACGGACAGCAGTTTCCTCCGATCAACTCGACATCGGTGAACTCGAATTACATGGTTCCCGGAGCGACGCCTACCGCACCTCAGAGTGCGCTGGTAGCCCTGAGCGCCTACGGTGTGACGGCAAGTCTGCTCAGCTGCCCTACCGATAAGGTGCCGGATTCGAACTATGGCAGCTATATCTGGACTCCAACGCTCAATGGTGAGGGGGCGCAGAGCGCCGCTATCTATAACCAGGGAGGCGTCAACAGCATCTCCAAGCTCTCAACCATGGCGGTCTGCACGGACAAGGGGAATCCCCACATGGGGAAACTGAATATTCTTCGTGCGGACGGACATGTTGAGACCCAGACATCGGCTTACCTGGCCTCCCTCCAGTCGGCAAGCACTGGAACAGCTGCTTTGGGTAGCTCTGGCGGATCTAGTGGCGGCGAAAAAGGTGAATCTGAGGGAGAATCTGATGGCCGATCCTCCTCTGGCTCCGAAGGAAGTGATGGCGGCAAAGACAGGTAAGAATATTATAGATAGTTATGGGCAGGGGGTTTCTTTGGGGAACCCCCTGAATGGGAAGTAAAAGCCTTCCCGGTTTACGCTCTGGTCGGGAGAGTTGATTTTTGCTGCAACTTCATCGTTTATGAGGTGTTCATAAATACTAATGCTTTCCTTTCTCTCAGCATTGCCCAGACGGCAGCTCTATCTGGGGGGCATCGCCCTCCTGCTTGCCGTCATTCTGATCGCCCGCTGGATTGCGAACTGGGGGTTGGTCA
>CAIXGT010000014.1 GCA_903919105.1 uncultured Spartobacteria bacterium
AGAGATTTATGGGGCCTGTGGACTTCGCGTTGCAGTTCAGGAAGGGCTTCCTTGCGGCGAGCCGTGAGGCCTTTCAGCCAGAGAAGAAGAGCCTGCCAGTGAATGCCAAAAATGACCTGAAGTGTTAGAAACGGGTATTTGAGCGAAAAGATCAGGAGATTCCGATCGGTGAGAGGGACTCTGACCCCCGTGAGAACACTGATCAGCTCGCGTTCTTCGCCGCGGTAGTCATCAATGAGTACCTGAAGACGCTCGCCCGGGAGCTGAAAACGAAACTCAAATTCGAGATCCAGCTCGGAGAACGGGGAGACATAGAAGTGCTTCACTACGCGACTCAAGAAGGTCCCGTCTGCCTTAAGAGGAACCAGATACGGTTTCCACTCCCCGAAGGTATTCCCAACCTCGACCACCGAGGTGAGGGGGGCGCCTGCTCTATCGAAGCAGTAATAGATCGAGACGGGATTGAAAATATAACCTGCGATCCTGGGTAGTGTGAGGAGCTGGATCTTTCCGACGGGTTCCGTGATCCCCTGCGCAGTGAGGTAACCGATGATGTTTTCCCGCGCTGAGACTGGATGAGGCTCGTGACTGATGTGATCGCTCTCCCGGAAGCTGTAGAGACTGGGACGGTTGATCTTCAGCAGGAAGAGGGAGCGGTCGATAGTCTCCAGTTCATCGAGGTCGATCAGCAAGTAGAAGACACGGTATAGGAATTCATGCTCTTTCGGTGCCAGTCGCCGATGAAAGACTGTGCACTCGTATAGGCATGAGCGGAGGGGAAGTGTCATCGGGGATAGGTGACTGGGAATGGGTAATCGGTCCCAGCATTCCTGGGGATCATTCTCTGCGCCTCAGCGCCTCTGCGCGAGCATGGTAGTGACGGCCTTCGCCGCATCGAATCCTGCCATGCAGGCATCTTCATGGAATCCGTAGCGGAAGTAGCTTCCGCAGAAGAAGAGACGCCCTGCGTGATTAAGCTTCGGAAGTTCCCTCTGGGCTCTTATGGCCTCCAGCGTGAAGACGGGATGCTCATAGGTCGTCTGGTAAAGAATGCTCGAGGGGGTGATCCGGTCATCGCTGTTCAGGGAGACAAAGTAATCCCGCTTCTGAGAGACCCCCTGGAGGGCATTCATCCAATAATGAGTCGAGGCGCGACGGTGATCGTGCCGTTCCCCGGTGGCTCTCTGATGAGCATCCGGCCCCTGCTCGACCCGGAAATTCCACGAGGCCCAGGCCCGCCGGCACTTCGGCATCACCGAGGCATCGGTGTGGAGGGAGGCTTCGTTTTGCTGATAGTGGAAGCCCGAAAGCAGACGATGTTGATCCTCAGAGGGATGTGAGAGGAGCCTCAGGCTCTGATCGGCGTGAGAGGCCAGGACGACCGCATCGAAGCGCTCGCGGACTCCCGATGCCGTGGTGACCCAGGCGCCCTCTTCTTTTTCCTCCACCAAAATGACGGGATCGCCGAGGCGTGGTTGGCCCAAAGTCTCCAGCATTTTTCTCACATAGGTGCGGGCGCCACCATCCACTGTGAACCAAGGATGGTGGGTGGTGATTCCGAGGAACCCATGGTTATTGAAGAAGTGTAGCAGCGTCGAGGCGGGGAAGTCGAGGATGCGACCGGGCTTCGTGGACCAGACGGCGGAGCTCATCGGAACCAGATAGAGATCAAGGAAATCGTTACCGAAGCCGTGTCTCTTGCAGAACGTGGCTAGATCCTCGCTGTCGAAATCCGCTTTCTCGTCCGAGGAGTCATTCCCTGCTTCATCGCGCAGCCACTTTCTGCCGACACGGAAGAATCGCATGATCTCGGCGATCAGCATCAGGAAGCGGAGGTTGCCGAGATTGCGGCGCTGGGCGAAGAGCTTGCTCAGTCCCATCCCGTTATACTCCAGGCCGCTAGCGGCATGCTGAACGCTGAAGGACATCTCGCTCGGCTTGATTGCTATGCCGAGTTCCGTGAAGAGACGGAGGAGATGGGGATAGGTTACCTTGTTGAAGACGATGAATCCCGTGTCGATAGGGATCTCTCTTCCATCCTCCTCCACTGACACGGTATTCGTATGCCCGCCGGGTCGCTTCTCCGATTCGAAGAGTGTCAGATCCGCGATGTCTCTCAGCCCCCAGGCGCAGGAGAGTCCGGAGATCCCCGTGCCGATGATGGCGATGCGGGGGCGATTTTTACTTTGCATGAACCAGCATGTTCTCCTGCTTGTAGACACTTTCCGGAACACGCTTGAGATTGCTGATGAGGCCCAGCATGGCTAGCAGGCGCAGGGCATAGTAGGTGGGGTCAATCTCCCACCAGTAGAATCCCTGCTGTGCCGAGGACTGGTAGCGGTGGTGGTTATTATGCCATCCTTCGCCAAGGGTGATGATGGCGAGCAGGAAACTATTGCGGCTGTCATCGCCGGTGTCATAGCGGGGCGTGCCCCAGACATGAGCCATGGAGTTGATACAGCAGGTGCCGTGGAAGAGCAGAACGGTGCTGATGAAGCCGCCCCAGACAAGCATCTGGAGTCCTGAGGTATGGAGTCTTGGGGTCAATGACTGAAGTGCAGCTCCCAGTCCATAAGTCAGGAGGGCAACCAGTAGGGGGCCGATCAGGTCAAAGCGGTTGAGAAAAACGAGCTCAGGAAATTTCGCCAGATCAGGGATCAGACTGTAGTCGGTAGGGAAGTTCTTGCTGCTCGTC
>CAIXGT010000015.1 GCA_903919105.1 uncultured Spartobacteria bacterium
ATCGGATTGAGGTCAGGAATGCCCTGCGTAACATTTCGGCTAGGTGTTTGATTGATCAGGATGACCGGAAAGCAGCTTTCCGCCGGATCGAGGAGGATCTCAAGGAGGGACTTCTTATCCACGCACCCATCGATTGGGCGACTGTTCTCCGGAAAGCGGACGAACTCAGCGACACTCACTCGTCAAAGGATGGACAACGGACGATCGATCTGCTGCATGTGGCTATAGCCTTTGAGTGCGGGGCAACGACCTTTCTTACCTTTGACAAGCGTCAGCAGGCCTTGGCTAAGGCAGTCGGACTGAAAGTCATCCCCTAGAGCAGTTTAAATTGAGTCCTTCCTTCAAGTGCATGGAAAGCACGTGAAATAGAGTCGGCAAGAGATGCAATTTTTTACAGAACCGTGGGTTTCTTATTGCAAATCCCGTCTTGTGTTTTTTGTGCCTCTTGTGGCTAAACCCTTTCTGAAAGGGGTCGAGCCTCTACTCTCCCGACTTCTTCACGGCATCGGCGATCACGGAAACGCCCGATTGCGTAAGAGCACGACGCCATGGGAGTGTTCCCTCGATCTCGATCTCCAGAGAGAAGGAGAGGAATGTCCGGATCAGGACGATCCCCCCGAGAATGATCACATTATTCATGGTAGGATCGACCGCTACTGTCCTAATAAGATCACCGGCCACCAAGACCTCCAGGCCAGCTAGGATTCCCCCGCCGAGTGTACGCCGCAGCACGGAGTAGGCCTTGGCCCCATCGCCCGTCTTGTGCCAGGTCCGCAGGGCAAGAAATGCGGCTAAAATCAGGCCAGCCACAAGCACGGCGACGCCTATCCCATCGGCGACATGCACAATCATCCCCAGGACTTTGGAATATGTGTCAGGAGTTTCCATAAATCACAGGCTTATCGAAGAAATTAAGAATAATCGAGGGTTACCTATGTCCTGACCTGTGCACTAGTCGTTTTAGCTTTTCCTGGAAGCCCACCAATCCTTGAACTGGGAAAGTGCGCGGCTTCGATGACTCATGCTGTGTTTAATTTCTGAGGAGAGTTCTCCGAAGGATTCCTTGTAACCAAGCGGCATGAAGATCGGATCGTAGCCGAATCCTCCCTCACCTTTCACCTGATGGGCCAAGATTCCCTCCACGGTGCCATCGAAGACGGCCAGGGTGATACCGTTCTCCGCGACGGCCAACACACATCGAAACCGGCCCGTACGGACCTCATCCGGGAATCCCTTCATCTTCTTTAATACCAGAGCCGTATTCGCCTCGTCGGTACATCCCGGGCCTGCATAGCGGGCGGAGTAGACACCGGGCTCTTTTCCCAATGCATCCACTTCGAGACCCGAATCGTCTGCCAGAACGATCCCTGACACATGGCGCGAAATCCCCTCGGCCTTGAGTTTGGAGTTTTCTTCGAAGGTGACACCCGTTTCTTCGATCTCGGGTAGATGCCCGTACTGGGTGGCATCTGTCACGATAACCCCCTCTCCGAGCATGGTCTGGATTTCGCGGGTCTTGTGCTTATTTCGAGTAGCCAGAAGAATCTCTGGTTTTTCGTACTGACTCGGCTTGGCGGACGGGTTGTTTTCGGATTCCATGAACACTTCTTACTTCGAACCAGATGTCCGTTACCCGCAAGAACTATCCCTTTCCCGAATTCGAAGCCCGCTGGCAGAAGCATTGGCTTGAGACCGGGGCCTTTCGTGCTGCAAATCCCGGAGATCCTGATTTTCGGGCCGACGCCAAGAAATACTACGTGCTCGACATGTTCCCCTACCCGAGCGGAGACGGTCTCCATGTCGGCCATGTCGAAGGATACACAGCCACCGACATTCTTGCCCGCTATCACCGACTGAAAGGTGATAACGTACTTCATCCCATGGGATGGGATGCCTTCGGTCTTCCGGCCGAGCAGTATGCTATTAAGACGGGGCAACATCCCCGGATCACGACCCAGCGGAACATTCATAATTTCCGCAGCCAACTCCAGTCGCTCGGCTTTAGCTATGACTGGTCGCGAGAGATCAGCACGACGGATCCGGAGTACTTCTGCTGGACCCAATGGATCTTCCTCCAGCTCTACAATGCCTGGGTGAATCCTGCCACGAATCGCGCGGAACCGATCTCCACCTACACCGGCAACGATCCCGACAGTATCCGACTGGCCTTTGTTTCTGACAAACCGGTCAACTGGTGCCCCGAACTCGGAACCGTGCTGGCCAACGAAGAGGTCGTGGACGGCAAGAGCGAGGTTGGAGGATTCCCTGTTGAACGCCGGCCAATGCGCCAGTGGATGCTTCGGATCACTGCCTATACCGAACGCCTGATCGCCGATCTCGACGGCCTCGACTGGCCCGAATCGATCAAGCTGCTTCAGCGAAACTGGATCGGTCGTAGTGAGGGGGCCGAGGTGCATTTCAAACTGGAGGGTCTCGATGATATCGTTACGGTCTTCACGACCCGCCCCGACACACTCTTCGGCGCTACTTACCTTGTTCTTGCGCCTGAGCATCCGTTGGTCGAGGCGATCACGACCGCCGCCCAAACCGAATCCATTGCGGCCTACAAGAGAGCCTGCTCCGCCAAGAGCGATCTGGAGCGAACCGATCTGGCGAAAGAGAAGACGGGCGTGCCTCTCGGCATCTCTGCCATCAATCCAGTTAATGGAGAAAAGATCCCCGTCTGGATCGCCGACTATGTCCTTACCGGATACGGAACCGGTGCCATCATGGCAGTGCCGGCCCATGACGAGCGCGATCACGAGTTCGCAGTCAACTTCGGTCTTCTGATCCGAGAAGTGGTCCGTCCCGACGAATCTATCAAAGGTTGTTTTAGCGGCGAAGGCATCTCTGTGAATTCGGGTCAATTCGACGGACTGCGCACGCCGGAAGCCAAACAAAAAATGATCACCTGGCTTGAAGAGCAAGGCTTTGGCAAGGGCACTATCACCTATAAGCTGCGCGATTGGCTCTTTTCGCGTCAGCGTTATTGGGGCGAACCCTTTCCGATCGTCTGGGAGAACGGCGCCCACCGTCCCCTGGATGCAAGCGAGCTTCCCTTGGAACCTCCCGCGATGGAGGATTTCAAACCGACAGGTACCGCCGAGCCTCCGCTCTCGAAGGCCGCGGATTGGGTTCGTTATTCCGAAACAGCCCGCAGGGAGCTGAACACGATGCCCCAGTGGGCCGGCTCCTGCTGGTACTACCTGCGCTTCTGCGATCCCAAGAACCCGGAGCGCTTCATCAGTAAGGAAGTCGAGCAGTACTGGATGGGTGGAACGGGATCTCCCGGCGGCGTGGATCTCTATGTGGGTGGTACCGAGCATGCGGTGCTACACCTGCTCTACGCCCGTTTCTGGCATAAGGTCCTCTTCGATCTGGGTCAACTCACCACGCCGGAGCCTTTCCAGCGCTTGGTTAACCAGGGAATGATTCTGGGCGATGATGGCCAGAAGATGTCGAAGAGCCGCGGCAATGTAGTTAATCCCGATTCGGTCGTCACCGAATACGGAGCCGACTCGCTCCGACTCTACGAGATGTTCATGGGACCCTTGGAACATGGAAAACCCTGGAGCATGACCGGAGTCGAGGGGGTCTACCGATTCCTTGCCCGCGTCTGGCGCATGGCGATGACGGAAGATCAGGAGGGGAACTGGGTTCTCTCCGGGGATCTCGTCGAGCAGGAACTGAGCTCCACCCAACGCCGCGTCCTGCACTCTACGGTCAAGAAGGTCACTCAGGACATCGAGTCGCTCAGTTTCAATACTGCAATTTCGCAGATGATGATCTTCACGAACGAGTTCACGAACGCGAAGCCACGCCCCCTGGAAGCACTCCGCCTCTTCCTACCACTTCTCAGCCCATTTGCCCCTCACCTAGTGGAGGAAGTCTGGTCCCGACTCTCCGCGAAGTTTTCGGGGTTCGAAGGACTCGCTTCCCAATCGTCATGGCCCGCGTGGAATGAGGAATATCTCGTCGTTGACGAGATCACTTATGCCGTTCAGATCAACGGGAAGGTTCGTGCTCATCTCACAGTACCAACAGGAGCCGACAAGGAGAGCGTCGAGAAGGCAGCATTTGCCGATCTGGCTCTCGCAGAGCATCTGGAAGGAAAGGAAGTGAAAAAGTGATTGTCGTCCCGGGACGTCTCGTAAATATCGTAGTCTAAATCCGCAAACAAACTTTATGAAATGCTCCTTCATTCCCCTACTAATTGCCCTTTCCATTATCCCCCTCTCACTCCGTGCAGAGGAAGATGATTCCCAGTTGGAGCAACAGATGAAAATCTTGGCCCGAGGCATGCGCCAACTCACCCAGCAAGTTGCCAACCCAACCCAGTCGCAATCTTCCATTTCCCTGCTAGAGTCGCTTAAGAAGGCGACCGTCGACTCCAAGGCATACGAGCCACGCAAGACACGGGAAATTTCGGCGGAGAAAAAAGCTGCTTTCTTGGCAGATTATCGTACAGATCTCGATGAACTGAAGGATTCGCTGAACCAAATTGAGGATGCGGTAAAAGCAGGAAAATTTGACCAAGCCTCATCGTTAATTTCAACAGTTAATGCCATCAAGAAAGATGGCCATGGAAAGTTCAAGCAGGACTAGGACCGGTCTTTCGATCAGACTGCTCAAGCAGCGCTCATTAAATAAAGACTGTAGCTATTTGAGCTATAG
>CAIXGT010000016.1 GCA_903919105.1 uncultured Spartobacteria bacterium
ATGCCGTAATTCATCTGGCGGCCCGTGCGGGAGTCCGGCCCTCGATCGCCGATCCGAAGCTTTACATCGACACGAACATCACCGGAACCTTCCATGTGCTGGAGGCGGCCCGTCTCTCCGGCTGCCAGAAGATCGTTTTTGCCTCTAGTTCCTCGGTCTATGGTCTCTCAAAGACCGTTCCCTTCCGGGAGGAGTTACCGATCCTTCAAACCCTCTCTCCCTATGCGGCCACCAAGATCGCAGGTGAACAGCTCTGCGGTAATTATGTGAACCTTCACGGGATGAGGATTGCCTGTCTCAGGTTCTTCACGGTTTATGGCCCAGGCCAGCGTCCTGATCTGGCGATCCACAGTTTCACCGATGCGATCGAGCATGGCCGGCCGATCAAGCAGTTTGGTGATGGTTCGACCCGCCGAGACTACACCTACATCGATGACATCGTTCAGGGGGTGATCGGAGCACTCTCCTATGTCGACGGGGAGGGACCACTTTTCGAAATCTTCAATCTCGGGGAAAACGAGACGACGACTCTTGCGAAGCTCATCACCTCCATTGAGAAGGCCCTCGGTAAGAAGGCTGTGATCGAGCGCCTGCCGGAGCAGAAGGGAGACATGCCACTGACTGCCGCCGATATCACCAAAGCCCGCACTCTGCTTGGCTATGCGCCGCACACGCCGATCCGGGAGGGTATTCCGAAGTTCGTGGCCTGGTACCGCGAACTCCACACCAAGGATGATGACAATAAGAAGGGAGCCTGATTATGGAGACGCTCGATCCGGTCACATTGCTGGGTGAGCTAATCAGGATCCAAAGCGTGAATCCTGAGGGGGATCCCGGCGTGAGTGATCCGGGCGAGGCACGGATAGCCGTCTCCCTTGAGAAGCTGCTCCTGGAACTCGGTGCGGAGGTCAGCCTGCGGGAGGTTTTGCCGGGTCGTCCCAATGTGGTAGCGCGTTTTCCGAGTGATCCAATTGACGGCAAGAACAAGCCGCGTCTCTTGCTGGCACCTCACATGGATACCGTCAGCGTCGTCGGGATGACGATCGATCCCTTCAGCGGTGAAGTCCGCAATGGCAAGATCTGGGGGCGTGGAGCCAGTGACACCAAGGGGCCGATGGCTGCCATGCTCTCCGCCCTATCCCGAGTCCGTGCAGAACTTCCAAAACTGAGTCATGAGATCTGGTTCGCAGGCCTGGTCGGTGAGGAGTCGGGTCAGCATGGGGCGAAGGCCCTGGCGAGTGAGGAGCAGTTTGATTTTGTGATCGCCGGGGAACCGACTGACCTGAAGACGGTCCATGCCCACAAGGGATCTCTCTGGGTGACCCTGACGGCCCAAGGGAAGGCCGTCCATGCCTCGGCTCCAGAGTTAGGGGAGAATGCCATTTATAAGATGACCTCGACTATTGAGAGGATCAGGGGGCAGGTCATTCCTGAGCTCTCCAAGACCATACATCCCCTGCTTGGACAATCCACCTTAAGCGTCGGAACCATCCGCGGAGGATCCAAGACGAACATCGTGCCTGATCACTGCGAGGCCACCCTCGACATCCGGATCATTCCAGGTACCGATCCTCTCCAAATCATCAATCTGATCGAAAACGTCGCTCATGGGGTTCAGGTCGACCATCAGGGGTCCGAGCCCCTCTATACCGATCCAAATCATCCTCTTGTTTTAAAACTCTCTAACTTAGGAGCAACTCCAACAGGTGCTCCCTGGTTCTGTGATGCAGCAGTCTTCGCGGCCAAGGGAATCCCCTCCGTAGCGCTCGGACCCGGATCGATCGCCCAGGCACACACGGCCGATGAGTTCATCTCATTAAAGGATATGGAAGCTGGGGCTGATTTTTTCGAGCTCTTCCTCCGCTCGCTTGCGTAACCGATAGCCAAAAGGCTACCCTTCTCGACTTATGAGCAAAGGCAACGAAAACGCTATTTCCCCGCGTCGCGAAGAGGATTTCCCCGAGTGGTACCAACAGGTCGTCCGGAGTGCAGAGATGGCCGAGAATTCCGAGGTGCGCGGCTGCATGGTGATCCGTCCCTGGGGTTACGCTCTCTGGGAGCGGATGCAGGGGGCGCTCGACGCTATGTTCAAAGCGACAGGTCACAAGAATGCCTACTTCCCGCTCTTCATTCCACTGAGCCACCTCCAGAAGGAGGCGGAGCATGTGGAGGGATTTGCAAAGGAATGTGCCGTGGTTACTCACCACCGTCTCGAACTCAAGGACGGGAAGCTTGTGCCTGCCGGAGAGCTCACCGAGCCGCTGGTCGTGCGCCCGACCTCAGAGACCATCATCGGAGCGACTTATGCCAAGTGGGTGAAGTCCTACCGCGATCTTCCCATCCTGCTGAACCAATGGGCGAACGTTGTCCGCTGGGAGCTGCGTCCCCGGCTTTTTCTTCGCACTGCCGAGTTCCTCTGGCAAGAAGGGCACACAGCACATGAGACCCAAGTCGAAGCGATCGAGGAGACGGAGAAGATGCTCGGAGTCTACGATACCTTCGCGCGCGAGTGGTTGGCGATTCCAGTGATCCGAGGTGAGAAGTCGGAGAGCGAACGCTTTCCCGGCGCCGTCCGCACTTACTGCATCGAGGCAATGGTCCAGGACCGCAAGGCGATCCAGGCAGGCACCTCCCATTTCCTTGGGCAGAACTTTGCCAAGGCTTCCGGCATTAAGTTTCTCTCACGTAATAACACCGAGGAGCTTGCCTGGACAACCAGCTGGGGTGTCAGCACGCGCCTGATCGGCACACTACTCATGGCTCACGGCGACGATGATGGGGCCGTTCTACCTCCCAGGATCGCCGGCACCCAGATCATCATCATTCCCATCACACCCAAGGAGGAGACGCGGGAAGCAGTGCTGGCCAAGGCAGAGGAAATCGCCACCACACTCCGTTCTGCGACCTATGCGGGTGAGTCTCTCCGCATCGAGATCGACAGTCGGGACATCGGAGGCGGCACCAAGACGTGGGACTTGATCAAGAAGGGTGTTCCTCTCCGTATCGAGATCGGCCCCCGCGATCTGGAGTCTGGTAGTGCCGCTGTCGCCCGACGGGACAAGGGACCCAAGGAAAAGGAATTCCTTCCCTCAGATTCACTTGCCGAACGTCTGCCGGAGATTCTTGGAGAGATCCAACAAGGGCTTCTGGATCGGGCAATGGCTTTCCGCAAGGAGCACACCAAGAAGATCGACACCAAGGAAGAGTTCTATGAGTTCTTCACCCCGAAGAATCAGGAGAAGCCCGAGATCCACGGTGGATTCGCCCTGACCCATTGGAACGGCAGCGCCGAGGTAGAGGCTAAGATCAAGGAAGAGCTGAAGGTAACAATCCGCTGCATTCCCGAAGCTAATGGGGATGAGTTCATTGAAGAGCCGGGCATCTGTCCCTTCACCGGTGAGCCGAGTCCTCGTCGCGTCATCTTCGGCAAGGCCTACTAATTCGAAACAGCCAGGGAAATCTAATTTGGAACTTAGAAACTCAGGAATATTTTTGGGATCAATCAGTAGTTTGAACACCTCCACTTTTCAGGTCTTTCTCAATTCTTGAGTTCCTGAGTTCCATATCTTTTCTGTTTCTGATCCATGGACAAGACTCTCTCCCTGCTCTGCGTGGTTGAGGATCCGGCTATTAGTCCCAGTAGCAGGCTGCGCATCTTTCAGCATCTGGAGGCATTGAAAGCCGCGGGAGTCTCAGTTGAGGTAATGCTTCAGCCCAAAAAGGGGGAATCGTGGTCGAAACTCTTAAGAAAAGCCCGTGCCGTGGATGCCGTACTCTGGCAGAAGGTTCTGATAAGTCAGTGGAACGTGCTGAGACTCCGACGGGTGGCAAAGCGACTGCTCTTCGATCTCGATGATGCGGTCTGGATGGGCAAGAAAGATCATGTTCCCTATGTCAGCGGGAAGCAGGCACGGCGCTTCGGGTTCTTGATGCGTTTCCTGGATGGGGCCCTCTGCGGAAGCCCGTATCTGGAGAAGAAAATTCGAAGCATCGCACCGAAGCTTAAGACGCGACTGATTCCAACAAGCGTTCCCGAACTTCCTTCTCTTTCTTCATTGTTTTCTACTGAGTTCAAATCGGAAAGAATTTCTGAGCAAGTGCCCGTGGTGGTTTGGGTCGGCATGGGTCCCAACGTTGCTCAAGTCGAGGCAATAGAAGCTGAACTTCTAGCAGCTCATACGGAGCATCCTTTCTTGCTCCGGATTGTTAGCAACCGCCCGCCAAAGTTTCAGCAGTTTACTTCCTGGGAATTCATCGAGTGGAACGAAAAGGCCGAATATGACGCCATCTCCCGCTCCGATCTCGGCATCATGCCTCTTGTGGATGACGGCTTCACCCGTGGTAAATGCGCCTACAAGGCTCTCCAATACATGGCTTGCGGACTGCCCGTGGTGGCAAGTGATGTGGGGGTGAACCGCGAGTGGATCGAAGAGACTGGTTCTGGTCTCGTTGTAAAGACGGATGGCTGGGCCTCCGCGTTGGCTCAACTTCTTTCAGACTCTACCCTGCGCGCGAAGATGGGGGAATCCGGCTGGAAAACTGTCCAAGAGCGTTTCACTCATGAAAAAGTGGGTGCTCAGCTTGCGGTCTCTCTCCGCGAATTGATCGCTACTCTCGCTATTCGATAAAGAGAATCCCGGCACGCCGTCGAGCATGACGGCTTCCGGGGAGATTCACTTTTGCTGCAGCCCCAGGTTCCAGAAGTGTTGCGACGCGGTCCACATCGGCAAAGCATGGTTCATCGACACCTCGGTTCTTCAGCCATGCATGAAGGACTCTACGTCGGAGTGCCGAATTAAAATCCCTCATCAGCTTGACTGAGAGAGTCTCGTTTTTGGCAATCGGGAGTGAGATTGAGGAGAGAAACTCTTCTTCTTCTGAAAAAATCCGGGCGTTACGCACAATAGTTGCCTTGAATGCAGAACCAAAAAGCTCCTCGATCAGAGGAAGAACTTTGAGGCGGAGTTTGTTTCTTGATGCATTGGCAATTGCATTGGTCTCATCTTCACGGAAACGGATTTTACGCACTTTCAGATAATCCAGAAGTTCGGTCTTTGTAATATTCAGAAGAGGTCGGTGGAGTTCGATTTCGAAACCTCCAATGCTGCGCCTCAATAAAGGCTTCATTCCGGAAAGTCCGGCGATCCCGGAACCCCGCAGAAAATTGAAGAAACAGGTCTCGAGTTGATCATCGGCATGATGAGCCAGCACGATGCTCCGAGTCCGATGCTTCTTCGCAACGGAGGCCATGAATTCATAGCGGGCTGCTCGGGCGGCTGTCTCGATCGAGAGTTTTTCTTCTTTTGCACGGGCTTTCACATCCGCTGATGCACCTTCAAAAAGCAGATCCAGTTTGGAGGTAAGTTTCTCTACAAAGGCAGCATCGCCCGCAGAAGCCCTTCCCCTAAGCCGGTGATTGAAATGCGCGACGATTAGATTCTTGTATCCAGCCTCAATCAAGAGATGGAGTAACGCCACCGAATCAGCCCCACCCGAGACCGCTACGATAAGTTTCCTTTTTGGAACCATAACAAGCTCTCTCTTCACTTTAGTTGCTAGAGGCGACATGCCATTCAAGCTGAAAGAGTTCTTTTTCAATTTCTCGGCATTCCCCAATAGCCTAGAGCCTAACGTGCTAAAAGCCTTTGCGGTTTTATTTTTTCTGAGGCCGCAATCAGCCTATTTGCGCGGCACCGAAATAAGGCTGAAGAGGCTCGGGTAGGATCAGCGGGCCTCCGGGCTTCGTGTGCGTTTCGAGAAGCGCTACGAAGAGGCGGGGTAGGGCAGTTCCGGAGCCGTTGAGTGTGTGGCAGAAGACATTCTTTCCCTCGGCATTCTTATATCGGAGATTCATCCGACGCGCCTGATAGTCGCCGAACTGCGAGCAGCTGGAGACCTCAAGGTAACCCCCCTGACCCGGAGCCCAGACCTCAAGATCGTAGGTGCGGGAGGAGGAGAAGCCGATGTCGCCGGTGCAGAGTTCCAGAACGCGGTAGGGAAGCTGGAGGAGTTGCAGGACTTTTTCCGCATCGGCAGTGAGAGACTCGAGTTCCGCCTCGGATTGCTCGGGTTTGCAGATCTTGACCAGTTCGACCTTATCGAACTGGTGCATCCGGATCATGCCGCGCGTTTCACGTCCCGCCGATCCTGCTTCTCTACGGAAACATGGAGTGCAGGCGGTGTATTTGAGGGGGAGCTCTGATTCCTGGAGAATTTCATCCCGATGGATATTCGTCAGTGAAACCTCAGCGGTCGGAGTGAGGAAAGAGACCCCCTCGTCGAAGCCGTACATGTCATCCTCGAACTTGGGAAGCTGTCCTGTTCCTTCCATGCACTCGCGACGGACTAGCACCGGAGGTGCAATCTCGGTGTAACCGTGGGCACGTGTCTGGAGATCGAGCAAGAAATTGATAAGTGCCCGTTCCAGTCGGGCACCTGCTCCGGTATAGAGGACATAGCCGCTGCCACTGATCTTGGCGGCCCGTTCCAAGTCGAAAAGGCAAAGCCTCTCTCCGATCGCGACATGATCCTCGGGATTCATCGGGGCCGGCTCACCCCAGTGCCTGATGGCCACATTGGCATCGGCATCGTGACCTTCCGGAAGTCCGGTAGCAGGCAAGTTCGGCACACGCAGCAGAAGATCGCGCTGCTCTGCATCGAGTTCCGAGGCGGTGCGGCCGAGTTCCTCCATTTCTTCCGAGAATCCCTTCACTTGGTCTTCCAGTTCCGAGGAATCGCCTCCTGACTTCTTGATACCGCCGATCTCCTTGCTCAGGCGGTTCTTTTCAGCTCTCAGATGCTGAACCCGTGTCTCGCTTTCGCGGCGACGTGCATCGCAGGCCAGGATCAGGTCGATTAGATCGGCGTACTGGCCGGAACGGGTAGCAAGGCGCGTCTTGACGGCGGTTGCATCTTCTCTGAGAAGGCGGATATCGAGCATTGAAAAAGTGAAAAGTGAAAAGTGAAAAGTGAAAAGAGGAAAGGTGCTGGTCAGGAGATGGAAAGCTATCCCATGGCTTTTTCCAGAAGCTTGGTAGCCAGCGTTTGGGTTGCATTGTCGAGTGCCGCGAGGGCCTGTTTAAGTCGGACGGTTTCCTTGGATTCCAAAGCGGCCTGTACTTCGGATGATTTTCCTTGGATCTCTAGAACCTCCGATTCAAGGAGTTCGGATCCAAGTTGTTCCAGTGCCACCTCGACGGCAGGGAGCATCTCCTCTGCCTTGAGTCGTGCTTCCGTGAAAACCCGTGCGTCCATATCCTCGAAAGCGTGCTCCAGCGATCCCTCGAGCATGGCCTCCACAGCCTCGTCGGAGACTTCCACTGCGCTCTGGATCTCAACGATCTTTTCCGAACCCGTAGGGGTATCACGGGCCAGCACTTGAAGGATGCCATCGGCATCGATGGAAAACTGGACGCCGACTCGCGCTGTCCCTTTGGGCGAAGGTGGAAAGGGAATCTCGAAAGAGCCGAGTGTCCAGTTGTCACCGGCAAGCTCCCGTTCTCCCTGAAGGACAATGATCTTCATGCCGCTCTGGCCGGCAACGGCATTGGTGAACATCTCTCCCGCTTTGGCCGGGATGGTTGTGTTCCGCGGGATGATGACATTCATGAGGCCGCCGAAAGTCTCGATCCCAAGTGAGAGGGGGGTGACGTCGAGCAAGGCTACATTTTGCAGGCTTCCCTCCAGGATCGCTCCCTGCAGGACTGCTCCGAGGGCGACCGCCTCATCGGGATGCTGTGAAAGATTCGGCTGCTTGCCGAAGATCTCCGCGGCAAGGCGCTGCACGAGAGGCATCCGCGTCGAGCCGCCTACCAGGATCAGCTGATCAAGCTCCTCGGACTTCAAACCAGCATCCTCCAATGCCCTCAGGCAATGGGCACGCGTCCTCGCGATGATCGGTCCACAGGCTGACTCGATTTGCGTTCGGGTGAGGGGAATCTCAAGGCTCGTTGATCCCTCCATAAAGGGAAGCAGAACAATGGTTGATTCTTCGTTTGAAAGGAGCTCTTTGGAGGCGCGTGCTGCTTCCTTCAAGCGCACTTTCATCTCCGGGGTTAAAGTCGTGATTCCCGCCTCACGGAGAAGCAGTCCGGCGATCGCCTCATCCAGATCATCACCTCCCAGGCGTGTATCTCCATGTGTTGAGAGTACTTGGAAGACGCCGTTGTCGAGCCTCAGAATCGAGAGGTCGAAGGTGCCTCCACCAAGATCGTAGACAGCAACGCGGGCATTTTCCTGTAAGCGATCCAAACCGTAGGCCAGTGCGGCGGCCGTGGGCTCGCTTAGGATGCGTTCCACAACAAAACCCGCAAGCTCGCCAGCCCTGCGGGTGGCTGCCCGTTGAGCGTCGTTGAAGTAGGCAGGAACGGTGATGACCGCGCGGTCAACTGTGGTACCCAGGCGTTCTTCGGCAACCGCCTTGAGTCGCTTAAGAATCTCCGCGGAGACCTGCTCTGGAGTCAGGTTTTGCCCGTTGACCGGTAGAGTGACAGGATTGCCTTTGGGACCGTTAAGTTTATTTGTTTCCTCCTCGCCAAAACGGCGACCGATAAGCCGCTTCACCGAGGACACAGTGCGTTCAGGATGGAGTGCCTGCATCCGGAGGGCTTCGCGTCCAACTACCGGTGTTCCGGTCTCAGGGTAAAAGACTACGGAGGGAATCAGTCGCTTTCCCTCCGAATCGGCTAAGAGAGTTGGGAAGCCGCTCTCATAGACCCCTATAAGGGAATTGGTTGTTCCGAGGTCGATGCCGGCAATCATAAGCCAAAACTAAAGGATAATCAGAAACTCAGGAACTCAAGAAAAGGGAATGTAACAAAGATTTTCCGGCATTGCTGATTTTCAGATCAAAAACTTCAGAAGCAATCCAGTGTAAGTTTGCGTTCCTTGAGTTGGCTTTCCCAACGGCCTGCATAGGCATACGAGTCAGCAAGGAGGCTCATGGAGTTGGGATCATGCTCGGGCCACCGTAAGTCGATCTCTATGAGTTCTCGATCTAGGGATGTCCTCCATTCCTGAAGTTGATTGAGTGTGGATTCAAGATCATGCCTGAGGTTCTTCAAGGGAGCCGCCAGAACCGCCTTGGCCAGAGCATTGGAGGCAGTGGCTTGTTTTTCAATCAGGTTGTCTGCCTGCTGAAGTAGCGTTGCGATCTGAGGAAAAAGTTGGGCTGCTTCTGGTGGAAGCAGCGATCCGCCGGGAGAACTGGAAAGCATTCTGAGACGAAGGGAAGAATCGCGCAGGATGGCGGCTGCTTCACTGAGCTCGCGGAAACGTTCTGCATCTCCATCACTCTGGTCCGGATGGGACTCTCCTGCCAGTTTTCGATAGGCCGATCCGATTGCCTCGTCTGAAAGCAGGGGCCTTCGGGGAAAGCCAAGGAGAGCAAAGGGGCAAAACATGAATGTTAATATGGAACTCAGGAACTCAGAAAGGGATCAGTGAAGACGAAAAAATCAAAACAGATTCTTTTATGCGTAAATGAAAAAGATTTCTCCCGATCCGAACGGCTTACCATTTCTATTCCTTGGTTTATTCCTGAGTTCCTGAGTTCTATATTAAAACTCAGTTTTCTGAATGTAATCGGTTAGGCCGAGAAGCTCTCCCCGCAGGAGCAGTGCGCCACGGCATTGGGATTGGTGACCTTGAAGCCGCCTTTCTGGAGATCGTCACTGTAGTCGAGCTCCGATCCGCTGACAAAGAGGGCGCTCTTCGGGTCAATCACGATGTTCACTCCCTTGGAGGGAACGAGGATGTCGCGCGGCACCGGACCATCCACGAGATCCATCTTATACTGGAGTCCAGAGCACCCACCCCCGATCACGGCAACTCGCAGAGCCCCATTAGGACGACCCTGTTTGGTGAGTAGCGAGGTGAGACGGTTGGAGGCTGCGTCGGTGACACGGCAAAGCTTTTCATTCCCTATCTTCCAAGGGGTTGGAGAGGTTTGTGGGTTCAACGCTTCGCTCATACTGGGAGTTTATTCGTCAGCCTGTATTCCGTAAAGGGTTTGAGGCAAGATGCCATGATCTTACACACGTTATGCGATCGCGACGATAGTATGAGTCCTCTTATTGGGACTCGATATTCTTGAGTTCGTAGATATCAAAGTGACCGATCGAGCGGTTGATGGCGGCTGGAAGGAATTTATTTAGGCCGAATGGGAAAAATGTGTAGGCCAGTGGCAAGTCGGGTTTCGGTTCCTTACTTCTCGCATCGATTGCAAGCAATGCATTGAAGCCCGATGGACATGGTGTCGGATCGCCTTCTTTGCAGACGATGATGCGCAGGTTGGGTCTCCTGTAATAAAGGAGCTTCTGGTGAACGCTTCCCTCGTAATAAAGGAGGGTCGGCTTCTTGTAATGATCGTAAAGATAACGCCAAGCGCCGATTTCCGTTGCTGCCGGAATAAGCATGCTGAAGCAGGCAATGATGTTCACTGTCCAGAGGGCCCGAATGATCAAAGGCAGATGTTTCTGTAAATAATTGAAGCGGTTCACCAGTTCATCGAGGGTCCCCATCATAAGGATCGGCATGAATCCAAGCATCGGGAGCAGGAAGCGGATTTCCTTATGTCCTATCAGGCAATGGAAGAGGACAAACGGGGCAATGATGCTGGTCAGAATATCGAGGGGAAACCTGATGGTCTGGCGGATGGTCGCCAAGACATAGAGGGGTCCGAATGGCAGGTAAATCGATACCATAAAAAGATACGCAAACCAGGGTGAGACTCCCGAAGCACGGTTCATCGTGCCCGTGGCAATGTTCTGATAGTAATAATTATAGGGACTCAGAACAAAACGGCCGTAAAAGAAATAATCCGCCAGGATGGTGAAAATGGAGATGGATAGCAGGAGGCTTGCGGAAAGGAGGATCCAAGGGACGAATGTTTTCCTTTTCAACGATGTGATGAAAAACCATGTGATCAGACCAAGGATCGAAAAGCCGATCTGAAAGCGGCAGGAAAATGAGAGTCCCAAGAGAACTCCTGCAGCTATGATTGGAAGAAAGCGCCCGGTTTTCTGAAGACTCCCGTAAAACAAACCCACAGCGAGCAGGAGCAGATGGCCGCAAATATTCTCCGAGTTAAAATGGGTATTGGAGTAGAGAACCAGCCAGGTGAAGAGGCTTAGGAGGACGAAATAATCGCGGTAATTTTCTTTTACCCTATGAATGAACGCATTCGTGAACACCAAGATTGAGGCGATCGAAAGAATCCCGCTTGCAAGGTAGATGATGTAATTGATCGCAAAGGGGTTGACCTCGTTCGTAAATAGACCAGCCAGCTTATACACCCCAACGACCATCCAGATCTGGATTGAGGGGCGCATCTGACTGTCGAACTCCCAAAGTCGTAGATCGGCGTGGTCAACATGACCGAGTTTCCAAGCCGCAAATTCAAAGATCTGGGAATATTCATCGCCGCAAAGGTGCCCAAAATTAGTCCAACTCGATACTACCGCAATTGCACATGCGATTAAGGCACAGCGCAGGTAGTTTTTATTTTTTAAAATGGCAAGCAAGAGTAAGAAAGAAGTGTTGCCGCTTGGTATATAACGTTCAAGGGATAAAGGGAGTCGACCAGTGAGTGAGTGATCTTCAGCTTCCGTAAAGGGCCTTCACCAGTTTTTGCGTTCGGGCCCCGGGGAGCGCTCCGGGATGCATTGCGCTCGGGATGAAGGCAAATCCGAGGCCGAGTTCCGGGTCGGAAAAGCCGAGTGAGCCTCCGGCTCCTGGATGGCCAAAGGAGTTTTTTCCTAAACCGTAGACTCCGTAGTCGTTTGTCATGAATCCAGCAGAGAAGGAGGTCTTGTCGATCAGCACGCGGTCAGGACCCTTTGTCAGAGTGGCTTGCATAGAGGCAAGCGTTTCGGGTTGAAAGAATCCTTCACCATCATCTGCCAGTAGGGCATAGAATCTGGCTAAGGAGTCAGCCGTGGCGATGGCTCCGAGCGATGGAATGGAGGCTCTTCTCATTGCCTCGGTATTCATGACGGAGGGAGTGAGAAAGCCGCCCGGTTCGCTGAGGGCGCGGCGGGTTAGAGAATTGGGATCGGTAAAGGCTTGAGAGAAAGGGCCTGGGGAAGGCGGCGTTTTTGGAGCGATCACGGTCGCAGCAGATTCCACAAGTGATTCTGCATATGATTCTGGAAGACCGAACCAGAGGTCGAGACCGAGCGGTTCTTGGAAGACCCGCTTCCAATAAGAGGAGAGCGTCTCGCCGGTGATACGCCGGATGATCTCATCGAGTAGGAAGCCGAAGGTCCTGGCCCCGTAGCCGTGCATGGCAAACTTCCCATTCGAATCATCTTCCTTGAGGTTCCAATTTGGTGGCTGGGTTGCAAGAGCCGCACAGACGGCCTCATGATCCGTTATGGAAAGGCCCAATCCCTTTGGCTCGATAGCTGCCAAGCCGGCACGGTGGGAAAGTAACTCCGCCAGAGTGACACTCTCCTTTCCTTGGGTTCCAAATTCAGGCCAGAACTCAGAGACACGAGCCTCCAGCGAGATCCCTTTTTCACGGAGTGCGTGAAGCGTGCAAGCTGCCGCCACCCCTTTGCTGGCTGACCATATCAGACAGGGAGTTGAAGCCTCCCATTCTCTGCCTGGAGAGGGCGCACCCGCATGGAGGGAGAGTAGTTGCCTGCCATCCTGATAAACGGCTAGTGAGCAACCCCCGATGGGCGTCTCGGCAATGATCTCCTGAAAGGCCAAGCGCAGGCGTTCCAGAGCCTGATCATGATCGAAGGAAGGCATTCTTACTCAAGTTCCGCTCGGATCGCTTCAAGATCGGGATCCTGTTTCGCAAAATCACGGTAGGTCTCATCAAGTGCAAAGCTTTTTTTCAGACTTTGCTTCGCCGATTCATTGTTTCCGAGGACGGCCTCGTAACAGCCGATGTTGTAATGGTACGTGGGATCCATTCCGAGGATCTCGGGCCCACTGAGAAGGAGATCGCGAGCCTCTGCGGTGCGTCCCAGTTCATGCAGAGCGAATGCGCCGTGGATGTAGGCTGGGATGGCTGATGAATTCAGTTGCAAGAGTTCCTCGGCTGAGGAGAGGGCGTCTGACCATCTTTCGCCCTGCATCAGGATGTGCAGTCGCAGTTCTATAAGGTCTGGGTCCGGATCGGAAATCGCCGAGGTATGAACGGCAACGAGCTCGGCTAGGGCCTCTTCGACCATGCCGAGCTCGAGATAACCTTGGGCGGCAAGCAAGGAGCGCTCGCTCATGAGTGCTTGAGCAATCGTTAACCTAGGCAACTGTGACCTCTGGGCAGAGGTAGACATCCTGAATGGTGTTCAGGAGTTTGACTCCGTCCGCCATCGGGCGCTGGAAGGCTTTTCGTCCTGAGATGAGACCGGTGCCGCCGGCACGCTTGTTAATGACGGCGGTCTTGACCGCGTCGTTGAAGTCGTGGGCTCCCGAGGCGCCTCCGGAGTTGATGAGACCGGCGCGTCCCATGTAGCAGTTGATGACCTGGTAGCGGCAGAGGTCGATCGGGTGGTCGGTGGTAAGCTCGGTGTAGATGCGCTCGTCGAGCTTTCCGTAGCTGGAGCCGCCGGTGTTGAGGGCTTTGAACCCGCCGTTGTTCTCGGGAAGCTTCTGCTTAATGATGTCCGCCTCAATGGTGACGCCGAGGTGGTTGGCCTGACCGGTGAGATCGGCCGAGACGTGGTAATCTTTGTCTTTCTTGAAGGCGTCGTTGCGGAGGTAGCACCAGAGGACTGTCGCCATACCGAGCTCGTGGGCATGATGGAAGGCCTCGGCCACTTGGATGATCTCGTGGCTAGCATCATCGCCACCGAAGTAGATAGTCGCGCCGATGGCGGCAGCACCCATGTCATAAGCTTCATCAATCGTGCCGAACATGATCTCGCGGGCGACATTCGGGTAGGTGAGGAGCTCATTGTGGTTCACCTTGACGATAAAGGGGATGTGGTGGGCGTACTTGCGGGCTACCGAACCGAGCACGCCGAAGGTCGAGGCCACGGCATTGCAGCCACCCTCGATCGCGAGCTTTACGATGTTCTCAGGATCGAAGTAGATCGGATTGGCCGCGAAGCTGGCGCCGGCAGAATGCTCAATGCCCTGGTCCACGGGAAGGATCGAGAGATAGCCTGTGTTGGCAAGGCGTCCCGTACCATACATGCGCTGAAGGTTGGCGAGAACGCGGGGATTGCGGTCGCTGATGATATGGATGCGGTCGACGAAGTCGGGGCCCGGAAGGTGCAGAAGATCCTTTGAAACCGTCTTGCACTGGTGATTCAGAAGGGAGTCTGCGTCAGCGCCGAGGTAGTTTTTGATTTCGTTGATCATAATGACGATAGTTCGGAGCAAAAAAAAGGGAGCGTCCAGAAGATTCCTTCTGGGCGCCCCTCTTTTTAAAAGGATTATTCTTTAGTAAGCGGCTTGGGCTCCCTTGATGTTCTTCTTCTTGATCCAGGACATGCGGGAACGGAGTTGACTGCCCACCTTCTCGATGGGGTGCTTCTCGCCAGCCTTGAGGAGGGCATTGTACTTCTTCTTACCGCCCTTTGCTTCGGCGATCCAATCCTTGGCGAACTTACCGTTCTGAATGTCCTTGAGGGCACTCTTCATGCGCTTTTTCACAGAGGCATCGACGACTTTGGGGCCGACAACGATGTCGCCGTACTTGGCGGTTTCGGAGATCGAGAAGCGCATGCCGCTGATTCCCGACTCGTTGATCATGTCGACGATGAGTTTAAGTTCATGGAGAACTTCAAAGTAGGCCATTTCGGGCTGATATCCGGCCTCGACGAGTGTCTCGAATCCGGCCTGGATCAGGGCCGCAGTGCCACCGCAGAGGACTGCCTGTTCGCCAAAGAGATCGGTCTCGGTTTCCTCCTTGAAGGTGGTCTCGAAGACACCACCCCGAGTTCCGCCGATGCCCTTCGCCCAGGTGAGGGCGGTCTTCTTGGCCGTGCCACTCTTGTTCTGGTAGATGGCGATGAGGGTAGGGACACCCTTGCCTTCTTGGTACTGAAGGCGGACGGTGTGACCGGGGCCTTTGGGGGCGACCATGATGATGTCGACATGCTTCGGGGGCTGAATCGTCTTGTAGTGGATCGCAAAGCCGTGGCTGAAGAGGAGGGTGTGGCCGGAATGGAGATTCGGAGCAATATCCTTCTCATAGACCTCTGGGATGACGAGGTCGGGAACAGCCACCATGACCACATCGGCCTTCTTGACAGCCTCGGCGGTGTCGAAAACCTGAAAGCCGAGCTTCTTGGCTACCTCGCGGCTCTTGCTTTTGGGGTAAAGTCCAATGATGACCTTGACGCCGCTTTCCTTGAGGTTGAGTGCATGGGCGTGTCCCTGGGAACCGAAGCCGATCACGGCACAGGTTTTCCCCTTGAAGAACTTCAGGTCGGCATCTTTGCAGGTGTAGATTTTAGCAGGCATGGGTTGGTTGTTGTTTTTTGGGTGATTGGGAATGGGTGAATGGTCGTAGGGGAATGATTACTTGGATCGGGCGAGTGCGATCTTGCCGGTACGGGTCAGCTCTGTGATCCCGAATTGATCCATGAGGGCAAGGAACTTGTCGATCTTGCTTTCGGATCCGGTGACCTCGATGGCAAGGCGCTTCGGTTGAACATCAATGATCTTGGCTCGGAAGATATCGCAGATCTGCATGATCTCGCCACGGGCCTTGGCGTCAGCCTTCACGCGGATAAGAACAAGCTCGCGGTCGACATAGTCGGACTCACCGAAGTCCTCGACACTGATGACGTTCACGAGCTTGTCGAGTTGCTTGGTAACCTGATCCAGAACCTTGTCGTCGCCGCGTACCACGATGGTCATTCGGGAGGTCTCGGGGTCAAGCGTCGGGCCGACGTTGAGAGTGTCGATGTTGAATCCGCGCCCGCTGAACATTCCGGCGATGCGGGTGAGGACGCCGAATTTGTTTTCGACGAGGATGGAGATGGTGTGGCGCATGGAGGCTTAGCCCCATAATGGGGCTGATCCTTTAGAATGCTGGGGCTCTTTTTTTTCGTCAAACGGAAAGCGACCGATTACCACTGATCCATGCAATCCCTTCAACTTCCCGAACGTGAATTCGATGCCTATATTTTCGACTGCGACGGCACCCTTGCTGACACTATGGGCCTCCACTATGATGCCTGGAAGATGGCGCTGGAGCCTCATGGAGCGGATCTGCCCGAGGATCTCTATTACACATGGGGAGGTCGGCCCACGCGGGAAATCGTCGAGGCTCTCAACGAGATGCAGGGGCTTTTCATGGATCCCGACGCCATGGTCCATCATAAAGAGGGGCTCTATCATCAGCTCCTTCCAAGCGTCCAACCGATCGATGCCGTTGTTGCCATCGCACGTTCCCTGCATGGTAAAAAGCCGCTTGCCGTAGCCTCTGGTGGCGGTCGCAAGTCGGTCCACGCGACACTTGCCAGACTGGGATTGACCCATCTTTTTGAGACGATCGTCACATCCGAGGATTACAAGAATGGAAAGCCCTCTCCCGATCCCTATCTGGAAGCCGCACGCCGCCTCGGTGTGGATCCAGCGGGATGTCTTGTCTTCGAAGATACTGAAATCGGCCGCCAGTCAGCCGAAGCCGCCGGCATGGTATGCGTGCTGGTCGAATCTCGCAAGTAGGCCGCACTTCTGCTAGAAGAGGCTTAGAAGGGGCCTAAGTAAGACCTAAAAAAGACTCAGGAGAACGGCGCCAGAAACGATAAGGCCGCCGCCCGCCCATTGCTGCCAGGAAACGGGTTCATGAAGGAACACCGCCGCCATAACGATGGCGAAGATGACGCTTAGTTTGTCGATGGGAGCCACCTTCGAGGCGAGGCCGAGCTGCAAGGCACGGAAGTAGCAGATCCAGGAGAGGGCTGTTGCCATTCCCGAGAGAATCAGGAAGATCCAGGTTCTTCGTGAAATTGTGGAGAGGGAGAGCGGAGTCCTTGAGATCGCCACGATAAGCAATGCGAAGAGGAGCACCACGGAAGTGCGGATAGCTGTGGCCAGATTGGAATTGATTCCTTCCACGCCGACTTTGGCGAGAATGGCCGTCACACCTGCAAAGAGAGCGGAGAGGAGAGACCAAAGGAGCCAGTTGTTCATCAAGGCTCCCATGGATCGAAATTAGTAGAGGTGGCTACTGTCCGGCACCGGAGGCTTGGGCTGAGACTTTCTTGAGCAAGGGGCCGAATTCCGCATTCCAGAGTCCGATCAACGGGCGCTTGCTCTGGAAGCCAGCCTCACCTTCATTGCTGACTGTGTAAACCTTCGGACAGATTCGATAATCATTCGTTCCGGGGATCTGCACGATCTTCACTTTCACCCTGATCGTTTGGGGGTTTCCGTAACTTCCCCACAGCACATTGGCCAGTTGGTTGGAGTTCTTGTCGAATGAGATGGAGTTGATGCCGTTACCAAATGCTGGAGTGTAGCCGTAATTTGGAAAGAGAGACTGCGCTGCCGCAATGATGGCCGAGGGATTGGAGTTGGTGATGGTGACCGATCCCATGCCACCCGATTCGGAGACGGGAGTGGTAAGGCAACCTGCAAGGAGAAGTGCAAAGAAAGTAATCCCGCAGAGACGCAGAGAAGCAGAGGGTTTGAGGATCATGGAATCAATGATGATGGGTATGATTGGTGAAAAAATTGGAAATCTTAAGCAGCCTTTAATCTTTTGTTCTCTGCGCCTCTGCGTGACAAACATCTTCTGGTCAGCTTTTGATGGCAACGGGTGACCCTGCGCCGGGTTGCGCGGCGCGGAGCTTGGCAATGATGCGGGGAATGATCTCTAGGCTTCGATCGATCTCCGCTTCGGTCGTCGTCCGACCAAAAGAGAAGCGGAGGCTGGCGCGTGCCTCATCGCGGGTTACTCCCATGGCGGTGAGGACATGGGATGGGTTGATCGATCCGCTGCTGCAGGCTGATCCCGCGGAGCAGCAGAGTCCTTCCTTGTCGAAGAGGAGGAGGGCGGTCTCAGCCTCGATGCCGGCAAACGTGAGGTTGCTGGTATTGGGGAGGCGTGGTTCGTCGGTTCCATTGCGTCGTACACCCTCGACCGAGGAGAGAAGGATCTGCTCAAACCGATCACGAAGCTTGGCGATCCGTTCCGCCGCGGCCAGGAGATGCTCCTGGGCAAGCTCGGCCGCCTTTCCGAAGGCAACGATGGAGGCGACATTCTGAGTCCCACCCCGTTTACTCTCTTCCTGACTGCCGCGAAGCAACGGGGTGTGGCGTGCGCGGCGGTTCACGTAGAGTGCGCCAACTCCCTTGGGCGCATAGAGCTTGTGGGCCGAGAGGGAGACATACTGGGCACCGAGTTCCTCAAGATTGATCGGCACCTTCCCTGCGGCCTGCACGGCATCAAGATGAAGAGGAACTTTCTTACGGGTCGTGATGGCCGCAATTTCCTCGACAGGGAACAGGATGCCCGTCTCGTTATTGGCCCAGAGCAGGGAGACAA
Source organism: uncultured Spartobacteria bacterium (assembly GCA_903919105.1). The sequence goes on from CAIXGT010000016.1 coordinate 18,464, forward strand.
CGGCCGTTTCGGAGGTGATGGAGGTCTCAAGATTATCTGGATCAAGAAGGCCATCGTTGTCTACCGGAAGCCACGTAATCTCATAGCCACGGGTGGCGAGGTATTCGCAGAGCTTGATCGTGGCGCTGTGCTCAACGGCTGAAGTGATGATGTGGCGCTTGTCGGGATCGATTGCCAGGGCGGATAGGATAGCGGTGTTGGTCGCCTCGGTGCCGCAGCTGTTGAAGATAATCTCTGCAGGTTGTGCTCCTACAAGCGTGGCAACCTGTTCACGGGCCTTGGTCAGGGCTGCGGAGGACCGCCGCCCCAGTGAGTAGACACTGGAGGGATTGCCGAATTCATTCTCAAGCCATGGCAGCATGGCAGTGCGCACCTCGGGGTCGATCGGTGTGGTGGCGTTATGGTCGAGATAGAGAAGTTCGGACATGGCTTGAGTGAAATATACTAAAAACAGGTGTGTCCCTCTGGCAATGCACCGTTGCGTTTATGACGCGGACCCCATTCGCCGAACTTATGGCTTAATATGAAGCATGTTCTGGTTCGGGTTTTGGCGTGGGTTTGGCTGGCCCACCCGAATCCCGAGTCGGGGCATCCGGTTTCGGAAGATTGCCACCATCCTCGCCCGGGTCTTTCTCATGGGGATCGGAGAGGTGGTCGATGGCAATGAAGAGAGCCTTGGAGTGGCGCGCAAAGAGAAGATTGAAGAGGATGATCGGCGTGATGACCGCAGCCAGCAACCAGTCGATGGGCGGGTGGATGGTGAGATCCAGGGCCAGATAGATGATGATACCCAGGATGCTTCCCGCGCCGTAATTGATGACCCAGGTCGAGGCAAGAAAGTAACCCGGCTCTCGCTCGTAGGGATACCCGCAGCGCGGGCATCCATCCAGAGGAGAAAACCAGTCACGTAGTGATCGTGTGTGAAGCAGGGAAGCAAATATCGGCGATTTGCCGCAGACAGGGCAACGCAGGATCATGGCGCGACCGAAATATCGGAGCACTTTCCCGACAAAGCCTTCCTGCGTATGGTCGGTCACGGCGAGATTATTCCCCTGCTGCCTTATGTGGTGGCGTTACTGGACCCAGCGACCGGTGCTGCTGCCAAGCGTCGGATGCCATCCGGGGACATCACTGCCGGAGTAATCGGTTGATCCGATTGCTCCGATCATGCGTTGACCGGTGGCCCTGCGCCAGAGGGCACTCATGCTCTCCCCGGTATGGCATCCCCAGCTCTTGATAAAGGCACGGGGAGCGAAGTCGGCGCGGTTGATCTGACCGAGTTCCGTCTCGTGCAGCCAGACCTTCGAGCCGCTGTCGATCTCATTGCTGTAATCAAACATGAAGCAGCATTTATTGGAGTGGCCGAAGTACTCGAGGTCCGCGATTTTGACCTGATCACGAGGCTTTCCCGCATTAAGATAATCAATCAACTGTTTCTGATTGTTGAAAAAGATGAGATTGGCCCCGGTTTTCTTCTGGATCGAGGCCAATTCCTTCAGGAGATCATGCTTTTCCTGACGGGTGCCCCGCCGGACATAAGAGGGCTTATAGACGAGCCATGTGATCCGGGCCCCGGAACCGAACTGCTGCCGAAGTTCATCAAGACGGATCCTGGAGGCATGGGCAAAATTAGCCCACCAGTGATCATGGGGAACCTTCTTGAACTTCTCCCACTCGATCAGCGAAGGGCCTCCGGTAATGACGATATACTCTTTTTGAAAGTTCTCCTCGGCACGGAGGATACCCGTGAAAGCGAGCGTGAAAAGCAGGATCAGCGGCAGGCAGCGCGAGGTAATGGAACGATGCATGCTCTACTTATTCTCCAGAGCCACAACGCATTCAATCTCAACATCAAAGCCAAGCAACTGTGTTCCGACGGTAGCGCGGGCAGGGGGATGATCTCCGCCGAAATACTCTGCGTAGACGTCATTCATTTCCTTGAAGGTTTCAGGTGAGAGATTGCTCAGGTAGACGCGGCAGGAGACGGTATTGGCTAGGTCAGCTCCCGAGCCCTCGACAACGTGTTTGATGTTTTCGAGAACAAGACGGGTCTGCTCGGTAACGGTTCCGCGTCCGATCTTGCCGGTTGCGGGATCCCAAGGGGTCATGCCCGAGACAAAGAGCAGGGGTGCCGCAGTCTGAACTGAGAGAGAGTAGGGACCTAGCGCCGGTGGGCAACCGGGAATGGTACGATACGTGGTTTTCATGAATTGAGGGTAAAATGAAGAATGAAAAATGAAGAAGTGAAAATGGGATCTAGCTTACCCAACGAAGATCAAGGAATCGATTTCCTATCCCCTAAGCACTCTACTTTTCTGGTCTCTCACGCGCTTCAGCGTCGGTGAGGTCTTGCGAGGTCGCTTTGCAGCTGAACGCTCCTCGGAGTCGGGACTGTTTGCGGAGGATCGCTTGGAATCCGTTGACGGAGAGGATTTGGGCGATGGAGATGCTTTGGAAGAGGCGGGCATGGCCGTGAAGAGTTCACCCTTGCTGGCATGTGTGCTTTTGGCCCTTGGCTTTGTAAGGAAAGGAGGTTTTGCCTTCTTGGGTTTTGGAGCTGTGAGTGCTTTCTGGAGAATTTCGAGGTCCTCCTTGCGAAGATCACGATAGCTGCCGGGCTTTACCCCGCGCAGCGTGAGTGGGCCGAGGCGTACCCTGTTGAGGCGCTTCACCTTGAATCCGAGTTGGCCCAGCATGACACGAATCTGACGTTTGATTCCCTGATGCAGGATGATCTGTATCTTATTCGGGGCAAGATTTCGCACTGACTCGATCCTAGCGACGGAACCCTCGATCCAGGTGCCGCGACGCAGGGAGGCGGCGTCACGGTCGGTGAAGGTCTTGTCGAGGATCACCTCGTATTCCTTATCGACTCCCTTCGAGGGATGCATGAGATCCTGGGCCAGCACCCCGTCGTTGGTCAGGAGCAGCAGTCCTTCGCTCTCCTTGTCGAGGCGGCCCACATGGAAAAGGTGTCCCGTGTCGGAGGGTAGGAGGTCGAAAATGGTTCGCTCGGCGTGCTTGTCACTGCGAGTACAGGTATAGCCGGCTGGTTTGTTGAGCAGGATCGTCCGGGGGGCGAAGGCATGAATGACGCGTCCACTCAGCCGTACATCATCCTCCGGCAGGACACGCGTGGAGAGATCGCGGCAGACGGAACCATTGATGGAAACGCTTCCCTTGAGGATCAATTCCTCACAGGACCGTCGGGATCCAAGGCCTGCCGCCGCTAAAAAACGATTCAGGCGCAGACCCGTTTCTTTGGGTGTGCGCCTGGGTGTTGGGGTGTCCATGGCGGAATCCCCAGATGGATGATCTCCAATGATCGGAATTAATCTTCCGGCTTGGTCTTGGGAAGACCGATGACGCGCTGTCCGGCTTTGAACTG
>CAIXGT010000017.1 GCA_903919105.1 uncultured Spartobacteria bacterium
GATTCACTTCGTGCTGAACTATTTAAGTCTCTCAGAAAACTATACCAGGAGAGGGATAGATTGCGGTTGGTTGTTCAGTATCGTCGAGAATTTCTAAATAAGAATATCAAACCTGATTCTAACGCCGCTAAATCCGCCGAGAATCAGTTTAAAAAGGCAACTGAAGATAGCGAAAAATCCTACGAAGAGGCTTTTAAGAGGCTTTCAAATAAGAAACCGCTGACGGATGAGGAAGAGTCAGAACTTCGCACCATCTGGAAGCAGTTGGTGAAACTCTTTCACCCTGATCTCGTTCATGATGATCCGGAAAAAGCTGAAACCTTTCACAAACTGACCCAAGCAATCAATCAGGCCAAAGCGGCCGGTGACTTGGAAACGCTTAAGGAAATAGCCGCAGATCCAGAAGCTTTCCTTAAGAAAAAAGGGTGGGCCTCCGTGGATCTCGGAGAAAGCGAAGACCTTGAGACGCTCAAGGCCAAGCTTGAGATGCTTCTGAAGCAGATCGAAGAAGTCCAAAAGGCGACCGATGAACTCCTTGCAAGCGATGACTACAAACTTCTACAACTCTGTCAAACTGATGAGGCCGTTCTAAAATCCGTTATCGAAAAACAGCGCCAACAGCTTGAGGATGAGTGCGCTCGTCTACAGGTCGAGGCCGATGAGCTCCAGAATCAGATCCGCAAAGTTACAGGAAGAGAGGAACCACTGATCCGTTAGATCAGCTCTAAGACTGAGGCTCTACAAAATACATGAAGCCATCTTTCTGATCATTAAGCCTTCGAGCTTCTGCCTCCATTTCTTGTCGATTAATTGAGCAAAACAAACGCCCAAAATCTGGGAGATGTGGTTCCTTAGGAAGTGATCGCCCTTTTGGCTGTTTAGTGATAATCCAAGATTCTGTTTTTTCGGTGTTAGTAGTCATACACATTTGTATATGCCGTCTATTTTTTATCCGCGCAACGGGTAAATATAATATTAGATTCATTTCCCAAGGCTCGCAAGCTTGGATGGAGAGCTAGGCGGGTAAGGGAAGCTGTATGCGACATACTGCGAGCGCAGACCAACGCCGCTATCCGCCAAGATCGCGAGCCGCCTTCTCTGCCTCCTCCCCAATCACCTGCGTGAGATACCTCCAATACGTCTCCTGCTCCACGGTCTGCGCCGTAACGGCGGCAGGAAGGAAGCGCCTCATCTCGTTGATGAAATCCTTCCTGAGCGCCTCGCTCGCCCCCAACTCCCCTACCCTGCTTTGCAAAAGTGATCGGAACTCGTCCTTGGTACGGCGATGGTCATCGATCTTGAGCGGGATGAGATGAACGGGGAGTTCCACTCCCTGCTGGCGTAGCCATGCGATGTCCCAGAGGTCGCGGTTCTTGATGCGACTTTCGCGGAAGGCCAGGGCGATCACCTTGTCGGCCAGGATCTCCTCACGACTCTGAGCCTGAAGGATCAGTCCGGAAGTCCCCATGTCGACGCCGTAGAGGGTGCGCAGCATCATGGGGCGGGGGTCATGGCTGGGGATCGCGCAGATATCGAGGTGGATACGCTGGGTGGGCAAATCCTTGCGCCCCGGACGGGTCTCGACGCTCATCTTCCAGGTGCTGACCTTACCCTCCTCCCTGACAGGATCGCTCACGTTCACCTTCAGGCCGTAGCGTGTCCCGAGGGTTTCCCCGAGGACCTTGCCGAGTTCCGTGAGATCCGATCTCCTGAAATCCTTACCCCCCGTGAAATCCAGATCTTCACTGAGTCGCGAGGAACCGTAGCAGGCCCTCAGACAGGTCCCGCCGATGAAGGTCAGTCCGGAGAGCAGACCCTCCCGGCTCATCTCGCGGAGAATGTCATGGTGGAGCAGTTCCTTCTCCACGACGGGCCTCAGGAGAGAGAGTTCGGGACGGGATCTGAGCGCCTCGTCAACGAGGGAGTCAAAGAGAGTTCCGGCGCTCATGAGGACTCCTTTGCGAAATTGACGAGATCCATGCTCCGACGGGTCACCTTCATGTCCCGAAGGGCCTGCTTCTCCGAGGCACGCCAGAGACGTCGTGCGGCATCATAGACCAACTCATTGGCGATCTCCTCCGGTCGCTGCTCGGTGTGAACAAACTCGATGTGGCCGAACTCACCGCAATCAATCGTGTGACTCCTGCCGGAGGACATCAAAGTGATCCAGTTCATCGGGATCTGGGAGATCATGCCCGCATCACTCAGGGCCGTCTCCAAGCTGATGTAGTTGAACTCATCGGCCCGTAGCCGGGCCGCCGTGTGAAAGAGGAGTTCACCCATCGGATGGTCCGCCTTCGGATAGAGATAAATACCCCTGCAGATGCGCTTGAGGAGACCCGCCTTGACCGCCCGTGAGAGCAGGACGGAAAGATGATCATGGTCTCCAAAAACACCCTCCAGATCGGATGAGGCAAAGAGGGAATGCTCCCTGTCCGCCAAGGATTCCAAAGTCAGAGCCAGCTTTTTGAGGGGCTGCATCGTTGATAGACTCTACATATCATTGCATTATTTGCAATCTTTTGTAGACCAGCGATTGAGGCCTACAGCCTAACAGCCTACAATCTAAACCCCTCTCCCACGCCGAACGCAAAACAGCCGGGTCATTTCTGACCCGGCTGCTGTTGTAACTTCTTTGAGAAGCGTGGGAGTCGGACTTAGTAGTCCATTCCGCCCATCCCACCCATCCCGCCACCGCCCGGAGGCATGGCTGGACCCTTCTCCTTCTCGGGGGCGTCAGCGATGACGGCCTCGGTGGTGAGGAGGAGTCCGCTGATGGATGCGGCGTTCTGCAGGGCGCTGCGGGTGACCTTCGTCGGATCGACGATGCCAGCCTTCACGAGGTCGACGTATTCGCCGGTGGCGACGTTGTAACCTTCGTTGCCCTTACCCTTCTTGACTTCCTGGACGACGAGTGCGCCTTCCTTGCCTGCATTGGCAACAAGCTGGCGGAGAGGAGCCTCGACGGCGCGACGGATGATCTCAAGACCGACTGCCTCGTCACCTTCAAGCTTGAGGGTGTCGAGCACCTTCTGAGCGCGGATGAGAGCGACACCGCCGCCTGGTACGATACCCTCCTCGACTGCCGCACGGGTAGCGTGAAGGGCGTCTTCGACGCGGGCCTTCTTCTCCTTCATCTCGGTCTCGGTGGCTGCACCGACGTTTATGACGGCGACACCGCCTGCGAGCTTGGCAAGACGCTCCTGGAGCTTCTCACGGTCGTAATCGCTGGTGGTCTCCTCGATCTGGCGACGGATCTGACCGACGCGGCCCTGGATGTCAGAGCTCTTGCCGGATCCTTCGACGATGGTGGTGTTCTCCTTGTCGACGGTGATGTGCTTGGCACGACCGAGGTCCTCAAGGGTGATGTTCTCGAGCTTGATGCCGAGATCCTCGGTGATGCAGCGTCCGCCAGTGAGGACGGCGATGTCTTCGAGCATGGACTTGCGACGGTCTCCGAATCCGGGAGCCTTGACGGCGCAGATCTGGAGTGTGCCACGGAGCTTGTTCACCACGAGGGTGGCAAGGGCCTCGCCCTCGACGTCCTCAGCGATGATGAGGAGTGGCTTGCCGCTCTTGGCAACCTTCTCAAGCAGAGGAAGCAGGTCCTTAAGGGAGCTGATCTTCTTCTCGTGGATGAGGATGTAGGCGCTGTCGAGTGATGCTTCCATTCCCTCGGCGTTGGTCACGAAGTAAGGAGAGAGGTAGCCCTTGTCGAACTGCATTCCCTCGACGACGTCCAGGGAGGTCTCGATGGACTTGGCCTCTTCGACCGTGATGGTGCCGTCCTTGCCGACCTTGTCCATCGCGTCAGCGATGATCTGGCCGATGGTGGTGTCCCAGTTGGCGGAGACGGTGGCGACCTGAGCGATCTCGGAGCTGTCCTTCACCTTCTTGCTGATGCGGGCAAGCTCGCCGACGATGGCGTCGACGGCCTTGTTGATTCCGCGCTGCAGAGAAGTGGGGTTGGCACCGGCGGTGACGTTCTTGAGACCCTCTTTGTAGATGGCCTCGGCGAGCACGGTCGCGGTCGTTGTTCCGTCACCGGCGATGTCGCTGGTCTTGGAAGCAACCTCACGGACGAGCTGGGCGCCCATGTTCTCGAACGGGCACTCAAGCTCGATCTCCTTGGCGACGCTGACGCCGTCCTTGGTGATCGTTGGGCTACCGAATTTCTTGTCGAGGATGACGTTGCGACCCGAGGGCCCAAGCGTTGCCTTGA
>CAIXGT010000018.1 GCA_903919105.1 uncultured Spartobacteria bacterium
AGGAAAGATCTGCAGGTGGTTTGGAGTCGTCGCTCATGGAGTCAGGAAGCTAGCATGAGATGTATGGCTGTGGGGAAGCTCGAAAGAGTGACAATAGTACCGAAGTTTTCGATCGCTCAGGAAATGAGGAATTCGGAAAGGGCATTTGTAAGCCTTTCGGGCACCGTCGCGCGGATACGGCTGCACTCTTCTTCGTAGGCGGTCTCATGCACGACACCCTCGCGGTGGAGTTTGGCCAGCATGTCGGGACGGCTGTGTGGGATGAGTAACCCAACCTCTTTGTTCCCCTCGCCAACAAGATTCCCGAGTTGTTCGACCAGTAGATCAAGCCCTTCGCCGGAGTGGACTGAAATAAAGATAGCCTCTGGGTAGGCGTTGCGAAGCATCGCTCGCGTGATCGGATCTTCAACGCGATCGATCTTATTGAAGACGGTGAGGGTTTTCTTATGATCAGCGCCGAGATCATTTAGAACCTTCATCGTGGTGCCGTAGAACTCCAGCACGCGCGGATGGGAGGCATCGAGCAAGTGGACAAGGAAGTCAGCCATCACGGCTTCTTCCAACGTAGCGTTGAACGACTCCACCAACTGGTGGGGGAGCTTTCTGATGAATCCGACCGTATCGGTGAGCAGGAGTGGCTGCTTGTTCGGGAGATCAATCTTGCGGGTGGTCGTGTCGAGCGTCGCGAAGAGCGCATCTTCGACCAGGACTTCGGCGCCGGTGAGTCGGCGGAGCAGGGAGGATTTGCCGGCGTTCGTGTAGCCGACGATGGCGACATTCGGGACAGGGGCCCGCTTGCGGTCCTTGCGCTGATTGGCGCGGTTGCGTCGGACCTCCACGAGGTCACGCTTGAGGCGGTCCATCTGGCCGCGGATCTTGCGTTTATCCTGCTCGAGCTGACTTTCGCCTTCGCCCTTGGATCCGATACCACCACCCTGCTTGCCAAGATGGCTCCAGGCCCGTGTGAGCCGGGGCAGTGAATAGGACATGCGCGCGAGGTCGACCTGGATCTTGGCCTCGCGGGTTTGGGCGCGCGTCCCGAAGATATCGAGAATGATCTCCTGGCGGTCGATCACGGTGATCTTGGAAATGGTTTCCCAGTTGCGCTGCTGCGCGGGGGTCAGTTCATTATCGAAGATGATCACGTCGCACCCGAGTTCACGCGCCCGCTCGCAAAGTTCCTCCGCCTTGCCCGAGCCAATGAAAAGACGGGCCTGCGGTTCGCGGATTTGCACCAGTTGTTTCTCAGCGATGGGCACGCCCAGCGTGCGCACCAGTTCGCCCAATTCGTTCAAGAGATCCTCTGCATCCTCACGCGATTCCCCAACCGTGTGGGCGCCGACTAGAAGGGCGCGAGCGACGATCTTGTCACGAGGATTGATTTCGAACATTTGGGGAAGTTTGAGGTGTAAGAGATGAATATGGAACTCAGGAACTCAGGAATGGAGGCAAGGGAATGTACTCCAGTAAACAATACCAGCGCACATCTTTATCATCTGACATGACTGCTTCGGCGCATCTCATTCTATGAGGGAATTCAACTCGGCGTCATTCGGTCTTATTTCCTGAGTTGGCTGGCCCGGCCGTTGCTTCGCATCCGTTACGGCTGAGTTCAATATTATTTTTGGATTCAGTGTCATCGCTTCCCCATGATCCAAATGCTCTCTGCAAAGGGCGAAGAAATCTTGCTTCGTTCCGACTCGCCTCACGGCATGGAGAAACTCCGGGTTAATCCCCTCTCCGATGAAGTTCGCGTATTTCTTGATCTTTTGAACCCCTTTGGGATCCGGGATGCTCGGATCACAGACCGTCTCGTAGAGTTCGTGGATATAGGCAAGGACTTCGCGGCCTGTCGGGTAGGTGATCGCAATTCCCTCAAGATGCTCCCGGATCTGGGAAAAGAGCCATGGGTTTCGCACGGCACCGCGTCCGATCATCAGACCGCGGGCACCGGTTTCCCGCAGGAGACTCTCGGCATCGGCAGGAGTGGAGACATTACCATTTCCTAGGACTGGGCAAGAAAGTGATTCGGCCGCCATCCGGATCAGATCATGGCGAATCCCTCCGCTGTACATCTGGAGTACCGTCCGCCCATGGACAGTCACCAGATCAATGGAGTGTTTTGCAAAGAGGGGGAGAAGTGCCTCAAGGGTCTGCTCCGTGTCGAAGCCAAGACGGGTCTTCACCGTGAACTTCCCGGGGATGGCGTCCCTCAAAGCCCCGAGGATTTTATCGATACGGGGAAGATCGCGCAGTAAACCCCCTCCCGCGCACTTGCGGTAGACCACGGGGGCGGGGCAGCCGAGATTCAGATCGATCGCCGCGATGGGATGCTGGCCCAGTTCCTTAGCCGTACGAACCAATGCCGGGATGTCGTTGCCGATCATCTGAGCGATAACAGGGCAGCCGGTTGGATTCTGTGTAATCGAGGCCAAGATCGGCTTGTCGAGGCCTGAGGTCGCCGTGACGCGGAAATACTCGGTGTAGTAGAGATCTGCTCCGCCATAACGCGTCATCAGTCGCCAGAACGGCAGATCGGTCACATCCTGCATCGGGGCCAATGACAAGACCGGGGCGGGCGAGGAGAGAAGCTGATCGAGGTGCTGCATCATGGTGATTCCTAGGGTGGTCAAAGGAAACAAGTTAGTATTTTCAATAATAGGGCGATGACTCTATCATTGAAGCACAACCCCGCTTTATTTCTAAAACAGGAGATCATCATGAACACCGAATCTATGTGCCCCTTCACAGGCAAAGTGCATCCACAAGCATTCAAAGGCTCATCCCATAATACTGACTGGTGGCCGAATCAGCTCAACCTGAAGCTTCTTAACCAGAATTCCCCGCTTTTTGATCCCATGGAGGCGGGTTTCGATTATGCGAAGGAATTCAAGAGTCTCGACCTCGAGGCTGTGAAGAAGGATCTCACCGCATTAATGACGGATTCGCAGGAGTGGTGGCCCGCCGACTTCGGTCACTACGGCCCTCTCTTCATCCGTATGGCCTGGCACAGTGCCGGCACCTACCGCATTGCCGATGGTCGTGGCGGTGGAGGCAACGGCAGCCAGCGCTTCGCGCCCCTTAACAGCTGGCCCGACAATGTGAACCTTGACAAGGCGCGGCGCCTCCTTTGGCCGATCAAGCAGAAGTACGGAAAGAAGCTCTCCTGGGCGGACTTGATGATTCTAACCGGTAACGTCGCCTTGGAGTCGATGGGCTTCAAAACATTCGGCTTCGCAGGTGGACGAGAAGATATCTGGGAACCGGAGGAGATTTACTGGGGGGCCGAGAAGGAATGGCTTGATGACCAGCGCTATAGCGGTGACCGCGAGCTCGAGAACCCGCTTGCCGCCGTGCAGATGGGACTCATCTATGTGAACCCCGAAGGACCCAATGGCAACCCCGACCCGGTTGCCGCCGCGCGGGATATCCGGGAGACCTTCGCCCGGATGGCAATGAATGACGAGGAGACCGTGGCGTTGATTGCTGGAGGCCATACCTTCGGAAAGTGCCATGGTGCTGGCCCGGCCAGTCATGTCGGCCCGGCTCCCGAAGCAGCCGAGATCGAGGAACAGGGATTCGGCTGGATCAGCGACTTCCGCAGCGGCAAGGGGCCCGATGCCATCTCCAGCGGTCTGGAGGTCACTTGGACTCAGGCACCGACCCAATGGTCCAACTACTATTTTGAGAACCTCTTCAAGTACGATTGGGAGCTGACCAAGAGTCCTGCCGGAGCTCACCAGTGGGTAGCTAAGAATGCGGAAGCGAGCATTCCCGATGCGTTTGACTCCGGGAAAAAACATCTACCCACCATGCTCACCACCGATCTCTCGCTCAGGTTTGACGCTGCCTACGAGAAGATCTCCCGCCACTTCCTTGAGAACCCCGACCAGTTCGCCGATGCATTCGCGCGCGCCTGGTTCAAGCTTACCCACCGCGACATGGGTCCGAGGGCACGCTATCTGGGAGCGGATGTTCCTTCCGAGGTGCTAATCTGGCAAGATCCCATTCCGGCGCTCGATCACCCTCTTATCGGGGAAGCCGAGATCGCGGATCTGAAAGCTCGTATTCTCGCTTCCGGTCTGAAGATTTCGGAGCTGGTCATCACCGCCTGGGCTTCCGCCTCCACTTTCCGCGGAAGTGACAAGCGCGGTGGCGCCAACGGCGCGCGTCTG
>CAIXGT010000019.1 GCA_903919105.1 uncultured Spartobacteria bacterium
ATATTAATCAGTGTGGCTTGGCCGAAGAGGCCAATCAGCATGATGACAAGCGGGGCTTGAAAGCCAATCACTGCACCTCCGATCAGAAGACGCTTTTTCGCAACTGGGGGAGCTGGAGGTGTTGATCCGAGCAGCGGAGTCATCGCTGCAAGGACGACGAACATCACCGGTTGGAAGAAGGCGATTCCCGAGGTGCGCGCGTAGCCCTGTGTTAGTACGTCGACTAGGGCAAAGAGGATGCTCGCGCCCATCGCCCATCCCACGGCGGCGCGACGGTGGTGTTTGTTATGGTCGGGACCGATCTGCAGGAGTGTCAGGGCTGCCACAGTCAACACAGCTGCGGTCATCAGATGACACCCAACCGGGGCATGAAGCAGCAGGATCGATAAGAGGGCAACCAAGACGGTCTTCATTCCGAGCAGAGGAGCGCTGATGGAGAGATCGGCCTTGGCGAGGGCCTTCACGGTGCAGATGCGTCCGATAAAGAGGGAAACGCCTGCTCCGATGGCCGCAAAGGCCGCAGGCCAGTTAGGATGCGTGGGGAGAATGAAGGCCAGAAAGGCTAGTGGCATCGACCAGGCCGCCATCGCATAGTTGGAGAAGATATTGACCCGCTTACTTGTCGCTCCGTGATGGATCGAGCCTTTCAGCTCCAGATAACCAAGGGCGTAAAGGAGAGCTGCTCCGAGGGCTCCAAAGGCTATGAACATGATGAAAAGTGAAAGGTTAGAAAGTGAAAATGTGAAAGGTAAAGAGAGACGCTAAAAGGCAGTCGCCTTTGTTTCCCCAGTTCCTGATTTCCTGAGTTCCAGATTAAATCCCTGATCCCATGATTGCCCTGTCGGCGGCGACAAGGCGTTCGTAGAGCGGTTGTAGTCCTTCGGGGATGATCCGTGTGCCGGTCAGCATCGGCATGAAGTTCTGATCTCCGCTCCAGCGGGGAACGATGTGCAAATGCAGGTGCTCTTCAAAGCCTGCACCTCCGGCGGTGCCTATATTGAATCCCACATTGAAACCCTCGGCCTTCGTGACTTCTCGCAGAAGATGCTGGGCATGGATCGCGAGGTTCCAGACATCGAGGGCCTCTTCGGCGGAGAGATCCTCCATACGCCCAGTCCTCTTGTAGGGAACAACCATGACATGACCCGAGGAGTAGGGGTACTTGTTCAGGATCAAAAAGGCATTCTTCCGGCGGCAGACCACGAAATGGGCCGCGTCATCGTCTGTGGAGGCTGCCTCGGCAAGAAAATCCTCCCCAGTGGCCCGCTCCCGGCTGAAGTATTCCACGCGCCAGGGAGCCCAGAGCGACTCGAGGTGTTCTTTGGGGAATGACATAGGGTCAATCAATGGACTTTCCCGGATGGTTTATCCAGACATTCAATCACGGCATCAGCAGCTCTTTCCGAGGCGGATCGTTCGCTGCGACCTCCCAGAAGGGTCACGACAGAAGCAAGATCAGCCGCAAGTCGTTCCTGGGCCTCGGTGTTATTGAGCAGGCGGAGGGCCTCGTCGGCCAGGGCTGCCGGAGTGGCATTATGCTGGATGAATTCCCTAACCACAGGACGGTTGGCCAAGATGTTAACGATGCCCAGATAGGGGACCCGGATGACTCGGATTCCGACCTCATAGGTGAGTGTGGCGACCCTGTAGACAAGGGCGTAGGGAAGGCCCAAGCAGGCGGCCTCGAGCGTCGCGGTTCCCGAGCAGACTAGGCCGGCAGCAACCTGGCGCATCAGGTCCTTGGAGTTGCCCGAGGTGATCGTGATCTGGACGTTCTGCTCGCTTGCCATCGCCCGCATGAGTTCAGCATGAGCCGGAGTTGCAGCTGCAGCCTCTATTCTAATCTCGGGCCGCGACTTCAAGATAAGCTTTGCCGCGCCGAGCATGGCCGGGAAGATCTTGCGGACCTCGCGTTGGCGGCTTCCGGGAAAGAGGCCGAGCAGGGTCGCATCGCGCTTTTCGGTGGGGACGGCATGTAGTTCCCCTACCATCGGGTGACCGGCAAAGACCGTAGGGAGACCCGAGGATTCGTAGATCTCTTGCTCGAAGGGGAAGATGCAGATCATCAGATCGAGAGCCCGTGCCATCTCGGGAATGCGCCTCCGGTTCCAGGCCCAGACCTGAGGGCTGATATAGTAGATGTTCTTTGTCGGGATCTTCCTTTTCCGGATCGCCTTGGCGAGGCGGACATTGAAGCCGGGGTAATCGACAAGGATGACCGCCTCGGGCGGGTTGGCCTCGAGTTCGTCGAGCAGGGAGGCGAATTTCTTTTTGAAATAGCCGTAGTGGCGCAGCACATCCCAGAGTCCCAAGACTCCCGCCTCGGCGATCCAGTTATCTAAGGTGCCGCCCGAGGAG
>CAIXGT010000020.1 GCA_903919105.1 uncultured Spartobacteria bacterium
CCACGGGTTCCAAGCCCCCGAGAACCATGATGCGGGTATCGGGGAAAAAAGCGTAGGCATTCAGAAAATCAGGCCCCCCGAAGAGATAACGCAGGACTCCGCGGCTGGCCGGATCCTGTGACAGATGCTCACGTCCCCACTCCTGTATCACATCGTAACGGATCCTTCTGCAAAAGGCCCATTGTTCCTCTAGATGACGTTGATGCTCCCTGTACTCGGGTGATTTCTGAAGCGGTCCCAGAGGGCTCTGATTGGGCAGGGGAATTCCAGCCAGAAACTCCGCCTGCTCTTGCAACGAAGAACCAAAGCCCAAGGGGATAACGCACGCCCAGAGCAGAAGGAGGAGTGTGCTCGTGCGGATCATGAAGGATGTTTTGGGAAGATCCATCGGTGTAGAAAAAGAGGGATCAGCATAAGCCCCGCGCCTGCAAGGGCAATCCATGGCTTGGTGATGGCCGAGTAGGTCAATCCTGCAAGCGCCGAGAGAATGAAGATCATCGGAGGAAGAGGATAGAGGGGGCAGGTAAAGGAAGTTTGAGGGTCGAGGGTCGAGAGTCGAGGGTTCTCCCGATGACGTTTCCTTCTAAGAACAATCAGGCCGATGACGCCCAACATCAGGCAGAGCAGCAGAGGAATCTGGGCAAAGACTAAAACCGTTTCGAAGGAGCCGAAGGCAATCAGTCCTAAGACCAGCACCAGTTGCAGCAGGATCGCCCTGACCGGAATGTTGTCGCGGGTCTTCGCAAGTGCGGCAAAGAACGGGTAATCCTCCCCGACGCGTTGGGTCACCCGGGGGCCCGTCCAGATCATGGCACTGATTGAAGCCAGAAGTCCCAGAGCGATGATGACCGACATGATCCGTCCGCCCAGAGGCCCTATCAGATGATTAGCCGCAACGCTCCCCACATTCAACACACCGCGCAGTTCATTCTCCGGGGCCGACGTGAGGAAGACGGCGTTGAGCACAACATAGAAGAGCGTCACTGCCAGAGTGCCGATCACAAGCGAGAGACCGACAGTCCGTCGGGGGCTCTTCACCTCCCCGGCAAGATAGGTCACGGCATTCCAACCCGAGTAGGCATAGAGGACAAAGAGAAGTGCGATCCCCGCGTTCGGTCGGGTTAGATCTGCCAGAGAGACAGGCTGTGGCAGTAGGAGCTTCAAGCGATCGGGATGGAGAAACGCACTTCCGAATCCAATCGCTATAAAGAGGCCGATAAGTAGGAACTTGATGCCGGTCATTCCGTTCTGGAGCAGCGAGCTTGTTTTGAGGGATTTGAGATGAACGAACGAGATCAGCACCACAGCTCCCACGGTGGAGATACGGATGGGACAGACTGGGAGCGCCGCGTGCACGTAGGTGCCGAAAGCGATGGCCGAGAGTGAGATCGGCGCAGCGAATCCCGCGATCAGGGAGACGCAGGCTGCCATGAATCCCAGGGCAGGATGGTAGATTTCCGAGAGATACGTGTATTCGCCTCCAGAACGAGGAATGCGTGCCGCAACTTCCGCGTAGGAGAGAGCTCCGCAGAGGGAAATAAGTCCGCCAAGAACCCAAAGCATCAGGATTGAGAATCCGCTTTTCAGATCCTGTAACTGGAACCCCAGGCTCGTGTAAACACCGGTCCCAACCATCGTGGCTGTCACCAGCGAGAGACAGGTTAGCAGGCTGATTCCCTGGCCATCGTTTTTGTTCATAGAGGGGAGCAGACGAAAAGAATATGGAACTCAACCGTAACGGATGCAAAGCAACGGCCGGGCAAGCCAACTCAGGCTAATTGTTCCCTTGTTTGATTCGCTCGTGCCCACTCGTCTCACCACTACAGGGCTACCTCCGGCAGTCTATCCCAGCCCCTCCCGAGGCTAGACATTTTGAGTTCCATATTAATCATCAGGCCTTTTCGTCAGGATGGCTTGGCAGATCCCAGCCAACCGATCGGTGGGCATAGACCAACTCGACCAGTACTACTACCAGAGCGGTCATGAAGAAAATTAATCCCGCCACGAAGGTTGTTACCACATAGCTACCTTGAAAGTGTCTGACTCCTGCTTCGAAGAAAAAGATTTCCAGAACAGTAAGTGAAATGAGAACGCCGCTCAGCACATCAAAGAAAATGGCTATGGCACACATCCGCCCCCTGATGCGAACCTCTCGAAATTCGACACGATAGTGTGACTCAAGCGAGGGGGTGAGTTTTTCCACAGCTAAGAGCTCACTATGAATGAATCGCATCCGATCGACGGTGCGTGCCAATCGTCCGCTGATCGCATTGATGAGCATCACCACTGCGGTAAGAAGAAAGACCGGTGCCAGCGCCAACTGGATCGTTGAGGTGACGTCGTTGTTCGGGATGGTCATGGGTAAGGGTTCACGGCTTAGAATAGTAAATCCTACCAACGTCCGTCACCCTTTTGCGGCCGAAAAGTCGGCCGATTACTCGGCGTCGAGTTGTTTGAGGATGCCCAACGCCTTTTTCGGGTCCGTCACACGGAGAATAAGAAGGCCCTTTTTCGCCGAAGGCATGGAGGCTAGGTAGCCGTAGTCGATATTGATCTTTTTGGCCGAGAGGGCATGGGCGATCCGGGAAAGGCTACCCGGCCTGTTGTCGTTCTGGATCATCAGCACGTCGCTCTCAACGACCAGCGTGCCGTACGACTCGAAGAGGGTCATCGCCCGCCCGGTATTGCTAACAACCATCCTAACGACAGCATGATCCGTGGTGTCGGAGACGGTGAGGCCGAAGATATTGATCTGCGCAATGGCCAGTGCATCGCAGACGGCTGCCAGCGCGCCTGGTTTGTTCTCAAGAAAGACAGCCAACTGCTGAACAATCCTCGGAGCCAAAGGATCAGCCTTCTTCATGGCTTCACCCTATCACTTGGAGGAAGAAGGGGAAGGGGCAATATTTTCCCGCAGAGGCGCAGAGACGCAGGGAAAAAGGATGAGCTTCCATCCCTCTCTTGGTCTGCTGACCTAACAGCCTTCAGCCTAAACAGCTAACAGTCTCCAGTTGGGCTAGGCCTTCGGTGACGCTGTGATGGCTTCGGTGATGATAGTCTTTCCCTCCTCGACCTTCTTCTCCTCGATCGGCTTGGCTGGCGGGACATGCGGGGTGATCTTCCAGAACTGGCCGAGACAGCTTTTCCAGTCAGCAAGGATGC
>CAIXGT010000021.1 GCA_903919105.1 uncultured Spartobacteria bacterium
GGCGGTCGTGGATCATGAACCTAGCCAGATCATCACGGAGTTCGTGCCCCTTCAGCGGGCCAACGCCGAGAAGATCGTCGAGACGCTAAACCAGATGTTCGGTAGCAGCTCCTCCGGCGGAGGCGGGGCCTCAACTCCTCCTCAGGGAGCCCAAGCGGCTGCCGTTTCAGGGGGAGGTGATGCCCATCTTCTGAGCGGCAAGGCACAGTTTATCGCTGATAAGCGGACCAACAGGGTCCTGATGATCGTGAAGGCCGAAAACTACAAGTACCTCAGGGAACTCATCAATAAACTGGATCAAGCCGTGGAGTCAGCCGAACCACTGGTTCGCCCCCTGAATTACATCTCGGTCAACGATCTGTTCCCGGTCCTTGTGGATATGCTCAAGGGCAAGGATGACACCGACTCGAAGGGAAGCAGCTCAACCGGGAACAACTCCCAGGCAAACTCCAAACAAACTCAGAACTCCTCCGCAGGGACAGGTGGTGCGGGTGGAGCAGGTGGAACCGCAGGAGGCAGCGGGGTAGTCGCCAATACGCCCGACAAACTCGGTGAAGCTGTTGCCCAGAATCCACCCCAGTCTGCCACGATTGGTTCCACAAGTGTCATTGCTGACGCATCGGGCAACAGCATCATTGTCTACGGTCCACCCGAGAGTAAGGGGAAGGCCGCCCAGATCATCGACCTGCTCGACCGCAGGCCAAAGCAGGTTTATCTGGCCGCGGTCATTGGACAACTACGGCTCACTGAGGGTCAGGAATACGGGGCTTCATGGTTCGCCAAGATCAACAATGGCAGCAGCAATAGCCTTGTGGGAGGGGCCCTCAACAACACATTTGCAGGAGCTCTTACCAACCTGGTCACCTCCTCACTGACGAATGTTGTCGGTTCTTTCCCATCCAGCCTCACCGGGCTCACGGTCTATGGAACGATCGCCCAAGGTATCGCCACCTATGCCCATGCTCTGGAAAGCACCGGAAAATTTCGAACGATCTCAAGGCCGGTCGTCTATACGGTGAACAATAAAAAAGCCGTTATCTTCTCGGGGCAGAACGTCCCAATTCCTGGCCAAACGACTTATAATAGCAATCTTTCTGGAGGTGCCGTTAACCCCATCGCATCACAGACTTCGACGATCCAATACGAACCCGTCGTGCTCAAACTCGAGGTCATCCCCCTCATCAACTCCGACAAGGAAGTGAACCTGACGATCGCCCAGCACAACGACAAAATCGGTACTTACAGTAACATTGGCGGAAACTCCGTACCGACCATTGAAACTCAGGAGCTGACAACAACCGTTCGAGTTCCTAATGGCTCCACCATCATTCTGGGAGGGCTTATCACCGATGACAAAACCACCGATCTTTCCGGCCCCCCCGGATTGTACAAAATTCCCATTATTGGCCCCCTGCTTGGTGGCGATAGTAAGAAGAATCGCTCTCGCAGCGAACTGGTGATCATGATCCAACCGATCGTCGTCGATACCAACGAGGCCATGGAGAAGGCCAGCATCGAGGAGGGGGCTAATAGCGAACTCGGAAAACGGGCCAAAAACATCAAGGAGAGACTTGAGCCGACACCAAGCCCAACTCCCAAGAAAAAGGGATTCCATCTCTTTAGCCTGCCGAAGATCGATAATTACTAGGGAGACGGCATCACTTTCTGGTGGACGATCAGGTGGAGAGGTTGCATCCTTTCCAACCCTTCATCTTCGGATGGAGAAGGAAACGGGTAGGTACCGAAGTGGCCAAACGGGGCGGACTGTAAATCCGCTGGCTCTGCCTTCAGAGGTTCGAATCCTCTCCTGCCCAGTTTTTTCCGCTTAGCGGAAACCAAATGCTTTCAGTAGATGAGAACGCAGTTTGATTGCCGCTCTCGCTCCCGCGAGTAGCGCCCTGCGGGCTGTATAAATGCAGGCTATCCCAGCCTTTCCCACGGCTAGGTATTGCCCTACTGGAGTGCGTTAGGAACTCCGAGCAAGGCGAGTCATTCCAGCAGAGCGTCGGGCATAGCCCGAGGATCATCCTCTCCTGCCCAGTTCTTTCCGAAATTATGAAGTCAGAAGGATGAATGATGAAACGGGATGCCTATCTCTTCCGCGGATCTGACTGCCTTTCCACGTTACCAAGTGCCTCTTCGTCGTGACACGAGAGGTTGGCATTCCGGAACTTGGGATCATCCGGCAGGAGCATCTGGAATGTCCGATGCATCTCCCAAAATGCCTTCCCGGACCTGATCCGGCATCCTAGGACATGCCCTCCGAACAATCCATCCTCACTAAGGAAATGAAAATGATATCCGGGGACATTGAGTCCGCTTACATAGGGAGGACAGCAAAATCCAACCAAGGTGCCGGTCAACTGCCTGGCTTCAAAAATATTTTCCTCCCGCGCTACTTCTGCAAGGGGGCGGTAAGGCGGTTTCTGCCGCGAGATGCTCCGGGCTTTTATCAGGGGGAAGTCCCCACGGATCTTGATCGCCCAGAAATAATTCCTCGATCCGAGTCGATTATCTAACCATTTCTGGAGGGCGGAAAAGGACCGGAGTTGCGGAACCGCGGCCTTATGCTCTCCCTTGAAGAAACAAACCGTAGCAAAAGAGGTCTTGTCTGTTGGCTGGAGGCGATGAACCGATCCATCCCCAGTGATTTTATAAAAAAACCCATCAAGACCGATCATCTCTCCGTCTAGGTGATTAACCGTGCCGATTCCAAAATCACCATGCTTACTCACCTCGTTGAAAGTGGCAGGCCCATCGTAGATTCCCTGCATTAGGGCATCGATGGTGGAGAACTGCGATAGAGGTTGAATGCCCTCCCTCATACGCTGATTCGTGAGCCCTCTTACTGCAACCGTATCGACTCGATGATTATTTTATCGGTCGGGAAGTCGTTGCTGTCCGCGTGCATGCCGCTGATGGCGTCGAGCACTTCCAATCCCTCGGTCACTTTGCCAAAGACAGTGTACTGGCCATTAAGCTGGGGCATGGCCTCGATGCAGACAAAAAACTGGCTGCCATTGGAGGCCCTTGTGGGATTGATCGTATCGGGCAGGCGGGCGGTGGCAACAGACCCCTTCTCGAGCTTCAGGCGGATCTCAGCAGGGATGGTGTAGCCAGGGCCTCCTGTGCCGGCACGATCTGAGTCCTGAAGGCCAAGTCCTATCTGCTGAAGGATGCTTTCGACGAGCCCTAGGCGGGTCTTAGGATCGCCCGTCTGGACTAACTGATGGGGAAAGAGGCGATGAAACCGCATTCCGTCGTAATAATGACGCTGGATCAGATCCTTGAAGTTAGCAACGGTCTGCGGCGCCGCGGAATCGTTCAGCTCGATCACGATGCGCTGCGGTTTCTTCTCCTTGCGGACCTTGATCAGCATGATGGCGGCTTGAGGCCCTGATCCGGCATAACGAGGCGTTGTGGCGCATCCTGTCAGAAAAAGCATTGGCAGGAGAGCTAGAGGAAGCAGGGATCGGGTATTCATGAGCCGTTGACTTGGGTGATGCTGAGCGGAGTCTTTCCTCCGGTCAAGGGATCGAGGGCAAAAAGGGGAAGGTCAC
>CAIXGT010000022.1 GCA_903919105.1 uncultured Spartobacteria bacterium
CAGGAACCCGGTGTTGCTCCGAACAGCACGACCGAGACCTTTGCGGCTGTTCGTGTTTTTATCGATAACTGGCGCTGGCAGGGCGTGCCTATCTACATTCGTGCCGGCAAGAATCTGCCGGTTTCCGCCACCGAGGTGCGTGTTCAGTTTCACCGTCCGCCGCTTGTTGTTTTCCCCGACCAGCAGGCCCCGATGCATAACTATGTCCGCTTTCTCTTCTCTCCTCGCATCGAGATCGCCCTGGGCATGCAGGTCAAGATCGACGGCGAGCGCATGGTTGGTGAGCCGATGGAACTCAAGGTCGTCGACCAGCAACCCGATGAGATGACTCCCTATGAGCGTCTTATCGGCGACGCAATCCAGGGAGACCAAGCCCTCTTTGCCCGCCAGGATGTCGTCGAGGAAGGATGGAGGATCGTCCAGAACATCCTCGGCAACACGGTTCCCGTGCATCCCTACAAGCCAGGCACTTGGGGGCCGGATGAGGTTAATGACGTCCTCCTGCCTTCGGGCGGATGGCATGCGCCTCGGGTCTAGGGAGGACCGAGTCGAGGGACGAGGGCCCCAACCCAGAACCACGCCCATGAAGAGGATCCTTGCCACCCTCTTCTTGGGGATCATGCTTTTGTCAGGATGCGGCAAGGGAACGACATCCGCGATCAAGCCGCTGATGGTGGGAATGGATCTTTCTTATCCTCCGTTCGAAACCATCAACTCCCAGGGAGCACCCGCGGGTGTCAGCGTCGATCTAGCGAACGCGCTGGGTGAGTACTTGCAACGTCCCGTTCGGATCGAGAACATTCCGTTCACGGGGTTGATCCCTTCGCTTCTGACGGGAAAAATCGACCTGATCATCTCTTCGATGACTGACACGCCCGAGCGCGAAAAGACGATCACCTTTTCAGATCCTTATCTCTCGATCGGACTGGCCGTGCTGGCGGGTAAAAAGAGCGGCCTGACGGATAGTGCTATGCAGCCAGGGGATCTCGATCAACCCGGTCGAACCCTTGCCGTGCGGCAGGGTACCACAGCCCAGGCTTGGGCCTTGGAGCATCTCAAGCAGGCCAAGGTGCTGGTCCTCGACAAGGAGTCCTCTGCGGTGATGGAGGTCACCCAAGGCAAGGCCGATGGATTCCTCTATGACCAGATGAGCGTCTGGAAGAATCATCAGGAGCACCCCTCCGATACCATTGCTCTGCTCCAACCGGTGCAGAAAGAGTCTTGGGCCATCGGACTAAGGCCAGGGGATACAGCTCTCCGGGATCAGGTCAATGCCTTCCTGAAGTCCTTCCGCGTTTCCGGCGGCTTCGAGCGCTTGGGCGATCTCTACCTCAAGGATCAGAAAGAGGCTTTTGCAAAAGCCTCAATCCCTTTTTACTTTTAGGAGTTACCAATTAATCGATGAAAACCGCACTTCTCTTTTCCGGACAAGGGGCCCAAGCCGTCGGCATGGGCAAGGATCTTGCCGCAAGCTTTCCCGTTGCCGCCGAACACTTTGCCAAGGCGGACTCGATACTGGGGTATTCCCTTTCGCAGATCGCCTTTGAGGGGCCTTCGGAGGAATTGACCCGCACCTCTGTCTGCCAGCCGGCTCTTTATGTGCATGGGCTCTCCGTGCTGGCTGTCCTGAAGGAAAAATGCCCGCACCTTTCTTTCGCCGCCGCCGCAGGACTTTCCCTTGGTGAATTCACAGCTCATTCGGCCGCCGGCACCTTTGATTTCGAGACCGGTCTGCGGCTCGTTGATCAGCGCTCCCGCTTTATGCAGGAAGCCTGCGAGGCCACGGAGGGAGGCATGGCCGCGATCATCGGAGCGGAGGAGCAGGGGGTTCGTGATCTGGCGGCCGTCGCCGATGTCGATGTTGCCAACTTTAACAGCCCGGGCCAGATCGTCATCTCCGGCGAGAAGGCTAAGATTGCTCTAGCTGTAGGCATGGCCAAGGAATATGGCGCTCGCAAGGCCGTCGAGCTTACCGTGGCCGGAGCCTTTCATTCCCGTCTTATGGAGCCGGCCTACCAGCGCCTCAGCGCCGTGCTTGCGGAGACCCCGATCGTGATGCCGTCAGTTCCGGTTGTCTCGAACATTGACGCCCGCCCCGCTGGATCGCCTGATGCCATCCGTCAATCCTTGGCCGATCAGGTCACTGGTTCGGTCTGCTGGACGGCTAGCATCGAGTACATGATCGACCATCTTGGGATCACCCGCTTCCTGGAACTCGGTCCCGGCGGCGTCATTGCCGGCCTCGTGGGAAGGATCCGCAAGGGAACCGAGGTCATCAGCATCTCCGATGCAGCCTCTCTGGAAGCTGCTCTCGCGTTGCTGTAAGCTTAAGGAACCGCTGAAGCATCTAACAAATCATTTTTTGAGTTCCTGAGTTTTAGATTAGATTCATTTATATGCTCTTCCTTGCCTTTGGAATGCCTGCGGCGCCTGAGTGGATCTTCATCGGGATCTTAGCGCTTGTGCTGCTTGGTCCCAAGAAGCTGCCGGAACTGGCCCGAGGAATCGGCAAGGCCCTTGGGGAACTGCAGAAGGCCAAGGAAGACTTCCATCGGGAGATCAGCGGAGTTCCCCAGCTGCCTAAGATCGAAGCCCCC
>CAIXGT010000023.1 GCA_903919105.1 uncultured Spartobacteria bacterium
GTTGACCGAATAGATTTCCTCACTGCGGGCACCGCGAACGGTGAACTCCATGATGTCACCCACCTTGAGGTCAAGCTTCGTGGGGAGATCGCCAGTGCGGACAGCGGGCCCTTGGGTGTCGAGCAAGATGCCAACTGGCATGTCAAGCTCGGCTGCGATCTGGCGGATGGTCGGGACGATCTGACGCACCCAATCGTGCTGGGCATGGCTCATATTGAGCCTGAAGATATTGGCTCCAGCTAGGATCATCTCACGGAGGCGCTCCGGAGACTCGGTTGCGGGACCCAGAGTGCAGATAATTTTGGTTTTACGTAGAACGGTGGTCATAAAAATGGGTCGGCTTGGAAGTGAAAGGCTCGGCGGGATCCGAACAACCCAAGGAGCCAATCAGAGAGCCTTGCTCTTGAAAAGGATCACTTCAGAAAAACGCTGAAGACTTGTGCTGCGTCACCCTACAACCCGCTTTTTGGAACGATGAAATCAGGGCGTTGAACAGCAGGCAATTCACCGAGTCTTTTCGGACGGCGCATCTTCCGTTCTGGAATCAAGCCGTGCTGAAAACAATACTCGGAAATCGTGGCAACGATCTCGCGTGCCGTCCTTTTCCGGTCAATCGAAAGTCCTCCGAGCGAGGCTCCTCCTGCATTTGCCACCGCACCCGGCACGGAGAAGACTCCTGCAGGCGTGAAGGCTGCCCACGCTCCCGGAGCTATGCCAGAACCACCCGAGGTGAGGAGAGAGAGGAATTGTGAGGGTTTCTTCCCGGAAGCAGAGAAAACCTGAACACGAGTCTCAAGCTTGGTTCCCCCGGCTCCGAAACCAACAATCGTTCTTAAGGCGCGACTCCCCTGATTCACACGGTCATAGATCCCGGTCACGAACCAGAAGTTCCCTCGTGGCGGCTCCTTGCCCTCCACAAGGACTTCGGCTGGAACGACGTATTTGTTGAGCTGGTCGACGATCGCGTGGGCGAGAGCGAGCTTCTCGGCAGCGATGAAGGCGGTCAGGTCTTTGCCCCCACGATCCACGCGAAAGCTGTCATACGGCGTTTTGAATTCCTGAACATAAATCCTGGTTGGAAGTTTTTTTGGAGCTTCTCCCTTGGAAAAAACATTGCCGACTCCGACCGAGGCGCATCCCGAAAGTGCCAGCAATAAGGCGAGAAACAAAAATCGGCGAGAGAGGGAAACGAAATGGAATAAATTCAAGGGAGATGAATTTGCTCGCGAAACCTGCGATGTCCATGAAAAAGACTGAGTGCCATGACAGCTGCCGAAGTCCCTCATCATCTCCCCGGGCCCCTGCTCCTGCTTCCCTTTCTCCTTCAGTTGCTGGCTATCGCCGTAATGCCTTTCCTGGCTCATCACTGGTGGGAGCGTCATTATCCCAAGGTTGCCATGGTGCTCGGGGGAATCACAGGAGGTTACTATTTATTGATCTATCACGACACTCATCGCGTCGGCGAGGCCCTTCATGAATATGGAAGCTTTGTGATTCTGCTGGCCTCGCTCTTTATCGTGGCTGGGGGAATCCATATCAATATCCGAGGGGAGATGCGCCCCTCGGGGAATCTGCTTTTTCTACTCACCGGCGCGGTGCTGGCTAATCTGATCGGAACGACGGGAGCCTCGATGCTGCTGATCCGTCCTTGGATCCGA
>CAIXGT010000024.1 GCA_903919105.1 uncultured Spartobacteria bacterium
CATCGAAAGATTCAGGAAATTCGTCCTTATCACTGGGACGAGGCTGCGCGGCTTGCCGGACTGGTCAAAGCCTCCGACTTGATCGAGGAAATCATCGAGCAGGCTCCCGGTGTTCTGGAACATGTGGATCGAGAAACCCCGCCGGACTTTCCCGGAAAAATCCGAGATGCGATTTTTGAGGGAATTCGCAGTCAGACGGAAAAACTGAGGGCTTCATGATGCTTCCATGGGGCAAAAAAGAGTGTCCCGAGGTGTCCCTAAAAGTGTCCCTCCGGAGTCCGTTTTGGCTGTCGCGGAGTCGGTGCTAGTTTTGCTTGAGTACTCTGTAGACCCTTATAAAATGAGCTTCAAACCCGCTGACCAGCGGCCGAATCCCACCCCCTCCGCCATTTTTAAAACCAATTTCAATTCATAGATGGGATGAGAACCTTGGTTTAATTCCCATGCCGCGATTAGCGGCAAAATCTCAGGACGCAATCATGATGCAGAACCACTCTCTGCGAGAATAAACCGGCCCCTTCAGCCAATTTTTTAAAAATCTCCATGTGGAAGCGGTTCATTCAAACGCTGACTGAAGTCCTCTTCAGAATCATCAGTTGGTTATTTCCGCCGACTCCGGGCGATCTTCCGAAAGATCCCAAGCTAATCCTTATTTTTAGCACAACAGGGATCGGGGATGCCCTGTTCGACACTGCAGCCGTCAGGAGTCTAAAGGTTGCTTACCCCCAGGCACGGATCGTGGTCTGCGCCCATCGCAAGAGGAGCACGGTGTTTCAGCACGATCCCGATGTGGATGAAGTCCTCCCGTATGGCAAGTCGCCTCTCTATACGTTCCAATTACTGGGACGATTTCTCCGCACCCGCCCCGATCTGGTGATTCTCTTGAACATCAATCCCGAAGTGGTTCCCATCGCCTATTGCATCAACCACCATGCCCTTTTCGGTGGATCGTGGCGTTGTGGGAATTACGGATTTCTTCTTTCACATCAGGTTCTGCTACCCGAAGAGGGGCATATTCTGAGACTTGGAGCCGTGATTGCGTCAGCTGCTGGTGCTTCCGGCGATGCCGATAGAATGGTCTATCAACCGAACGGATCCGAGACTGCTAGCATCCGCGAGCGCTTTTCCGAATGGATCGATCAGCCTTTTGTGATTTTCCAGACCGGAGGAGGAAGGAGTCGTGCATGGCGCGACTGGCCGGTCGACTCCTACATCAGGAATATCTTTTGGCTTCAGAAGCGGTATCCGGTTCGTATCATCCTAACCGGTGGATGGGATAACGAGGAAGTGGCTGGGAAGATCGAGAGAGCCTGTCCTGGCGTGGTGAATCTCTGCAGCAGGACGACCTTGGAGGAGACTGCGGCCCTACTCACTCAGGCCACGATGCTGGTCAGCACTGATACAGGAGTTCTCTTTATGGCGTATGCGACGGGATGTCCCGCCTTGGCCATTCTACATCATGCCAGCCCCGGCGCCCTGATCGGACCGAAGAATCCGACTCTGGGCCACGAGGTGGTGGAATTACCTAAACCGGAGACAACAGATCAGCCTGTGGGCCAGCTCCACGGTGAGATGGAGCACATCCGGGATGAGGATGTCCGCGCGGCTATAGAGCGGATCCTGGAAGGCCGGGGAGTGAAGATTTCGGAGTCAGTCTAATAAGGCGTCAGCTCTCCCGATCTTGCCTTGGTTTGGAAATCCGTTATTTTTCAGTTCGTCAGTTTGCGACGCCGCTTTAGCTCAGTTGGTAGAGCATCTCATTCGTAATGAGAGGGTCGCCGGTTCGAATCCGGCAAGCGGCTCCATCAACTCTGAAAGAGTTTGATGGAGCGCCGGAGTCGAATCGAGGTTCGATCACCATGCCGCGATTAGCGGCAAATCTTTTTGGCGAAAGCCATACTGTAGCACCCCGCGAAAGCGGGGACATCCGGCAAGCAGTAGAGGTCATGTATTGTTTGGACTAGAATTCGCGAAGCCTTACTCCAGAGCCCTCCTATAGGGAGGGATAATCCGGCAAGCGGCTCCAGCTTTTAACTCACTCGTATGTGGGTTCCTGTGGTAGGCTGAAAAAAGATGAAAAAAACTTTCCCACTCCATGTTCCGGGCAAGGAAGACCCGAGGGTTCTGGATGCGATCAAGCTTGAGATCACCAAGTATGTGAAGCGTGAGAGGCGGAAGACATTGCCCCCGGAGTTCGATGTCTGGGATTTCGCATGCAAGGTCGGATCCGAGAGCGGGACCGCCACCTCAATCCCACTGTCCGAGGTTCCGAAGGCAGTGGAGTCTGTCGCTCTGGCGGGCGTGGATGAAGTCTATGTGGAGATCATGGCATCTGCCGGAAACCGGGTGAAGAGACCCTCTTCGGCGCCTTCATCATAGCCGGGAACCGTGAAGATCCTCACCGCGGCTTTCAAGGCGAGTTCTCCCGATCTAGCATCATGCCCGGAATCAGCCCTGCCGGAATTCGCGCTGATCGGCCGCTCGAATGTCGGGAAATCCTCACTCATCAACATGCTGACCCGCTCGCAGGGACTGGCGAAAGTCTCGCAGGTCCCGGGCAAAACGCAGCTGATCAACTTCTTCACCATCAACAATACCTGGAATCTGGTCGATCTGCCGGGCTACGGCTACGCGAAGGTGGGCAAGAAGGAACGCGGCAAATTCAGTGCCTTTGTCGCGGACTATCTGCAGCACAGACCCAACCTCCGCGGGACCTTCGTACTGATCGATTCCCGGCTCAGCCCCCAGGCTCTGGATCTGGAATTCCTGAACTGGATGGTCGGATGCGGACTGCCTCTGATCCTCGCCTTTACCAAGACCGACACACTCTCCAAGGGAGCAGTCCAGAAAAACATCGAGACTTTCCTGGTCAGCATGCGCGAGATCACCGAGGAAGAACCGGCCTATGTGCTAAGCTCTTCGAAGGATCAGCAGGGCCGCAAGGAAATCCTCAATCTTATCGGTGACGCACTCGCAGAAAAATCAGAAACCTCTGCATGACGCTCGAGGATCTGGGCTGGAACGAGGCCTTCGCGAAGGAATTCTCCGCATTTGATGGAAAGGACTGGGAACCGGCCCGTCTGATCCGCGATAACAAGATCACCTACGGCGCCCTGCTGGGAGATGGCCGTGAGCTGGAAGTGGTAATGGGCGGTAAGGTCTACCATGACGCCACCTCGGATGCCGAACTGCCCGCCGTCGGGGATTGGGTGGCGCTCGAGCTCGGGGACGAAAACAACGAGCATATCATCCGTGCAAGGCTTTCCCGGCAAACCTGCTTCTCCCGGAAAGCGTCCGGTAAGCGCATGGAGGAGCAGGTGATCGCCTCCAACATCCAGATCGTCGTCGTGGTCACCGATGCGGGACCCGACTTCAATCTCCGAAGGATGGAACGGTACTTCGCGATCATTGGCCGTAGCAGGGCAAAGGCTGTTGTGCTGGTCAATAAGGCTGATTTGTTTTCCGAAGAGGAGAATCTGGCGGCCGCGGAAGCTATCCGAACCCAGAATCCAGAGGCGGAAGTGCATGTCACCAGCCTGAAGAAAAAGAGCAGTCTAAAGGCGTTGAAGGCTTATCTGAAGTCGGGTATCTCCATCACCTTCATCGGATCCAGCGGGACGGGGAAATCCTCAGTGATCAATTACCTGCTTGGTGGTGACTACCAGTTTACCGATGAGGTGAACGAAATCACTGGAAAAGGACGGCACACCACCACGGCGCGCGAACTCATGGTACTGCGGGGCGGCGGGATCATCATTGACAATCCCGGCATCAAGGAAGTGCACATGTGGACTGATGAGGCGACGCTCCGCGAGCAGTTTGCTGACATCGTGGAGCTGGCCGGGAAATGCCGCTTCGACAACTGCCGGCATGGTCCCCACGCAGGCTGCGCGATCCGTGCGGCGATGGCGGAGGGGAAGATGGAACTCTCGCGTCTCGAGGGATTTCTCAAGTTGGAGGAGGAAATCGAAAAAC
>CAIXGT010000025.1 GCA_903919105.1 uncultured Spartobacteria bacterium
AAGGTCACCTTCTACTGCACCGCGCTTAAGATAGGCCATGGCAAAGACCAATGCAGGCTCTCCGACTCCGGTCAACTTGGGGGCAACACTGGTGATCGAACCAACAGTGCCTTCCTCCGTGATAATTTCATCTCCTGAAGCAAGAGTTGTTTTTCCCGGAGCTGTCAAGAGGCTGAGCAGGCGATTGACCCGGCCGATACTCTTGAGCCGGGAGATGACTTCCTGTCCCGGGTAGCACCCCCGGTCATAGTCGATATACGTGCGATCAAGGCCCGCTTCCGGAGGCAAAGTCTCCTCGCTGAGTTCAGATCCCCAGGCAGGGATTGCCCTCTCGATTCGCAGGGTCTCGATGACAAGGGGGTCCAGCATTGGGAGCGATGAGACGCCTGGAAAATCTTCATCCAGATCGAGACCTGAAATTCCCAAGCGGTCAACTAGGATGCCGGGAGCGGAAATCCAGGGCTCCGACTCAGCCAGTCTCCCGAAAAGATGGATCGTAGGCGCGGAAGTTTCGATAGAAACGCTTACATCATCCGCCACAATATAACGCTCCAAGCGGGCGATCAGAATCTCTTCCAAGGAGGGATCACTTTCGACCATCAGGTCGTCATTATCGCGCCAGATCAATAAGGGCGCGCAGAGCTTTCCCTTCGGGGTCAGGATGCAGGCCTGCAAAGCATGTCGGATGGCCATACGACTCAGATCGCGTGTGATCTGTCCGTTTAGATAACGGAAGGCATCGACTCCGGAGAGACGCAGAAGAAGTCGTGGAGGCAGGAGAAAAGCACCTCCCATCTCCTTGGCCTGGCGCAATTGTTCCACCGGTTCCTGCAGCATTGCCAGGGATTTCAGGAAGTCTTTGACCGGGCAAAGAGTTCGAAAAAGTTCTTTTTCCCAACCTTCGGATCAACTCCTTTTGTTATCTTGGCCTTCTGGTCATTCCCCTTTGCTTTCTTGGAGATGCTAGTGACGACTGGCGAAAGATGTGTCTGTTCCGGGAGATCCTTCACGCTCCCTGCATAATCATAATGACGGGCCAAGGAGGCAAAGTCATCTTCCCCCCACCCGGCCTGCATCGCTCCCATCAGAGCTCCCGCAGTCGCGGCGGTGACGGGCATGTCGATCCCCTTACCTTCGACCGACCGCAGGGCAATCTGGAGATCCTTCAGCATGTTCTTGACCGAAAAACGGGGCGAGAAGTCACCGGTGAGCATGAGGGGCAACTTGGCGGAGATTACTCCGGAATTCGCCACATTATGATGCAGGGCTTCCAGGAGACGAGGAAGCGGGATTCCTCCCCGAGCCAGTAGGGCTAGGGCCTCGGAGAGCACGCCGATTTCCGCAGCGCTGATCATATTGGTAGCGATTTTCACGTAGGTGGCGGCACCCACAGGGCCCATCAGCAGGATGGCCTTGGCGGAGGCCTTGAGAACGGGCATGACCCGTTCGAGCACAGACTCCTCTCCACCTATATAGTAAACAAGCTCTCCTTCGGCCGCTGCGTCGCGACGGCCGGTGAACGGGGCATCCAGAAAAGAAGCTCCCCGTTCATTGACCAAGCGGGCGGCCTCGAGTGTCTCGGCAGGACCGACTGTCGCGTGGTTCATGACGATATGGGATTCACCCAAGGCCGTCCCCATCGAATGAATCACTTCGAGTAGCGCCTCGCCATCTCGGACAAAAATCTGAAGGATATCCGCCGATTCCGCGACCTCGCGAGCCGAAGAGAGAAAGTTCGGCTCAGTCCGAGGCGAACGACTCCAGACGGAAACGGAATACCCCTC
>CAIXGT010000026.1 GCA_903919105.1 uncultured Spartobacteria bacterium
GATTTCTCTCCAAGATGGATGGCAGGCAGCCCGGAGATCCCGACAAAGCAGCCGCCGCGATTCTCGATCTCCTAAATGAGGAGAAGCCCCCCTTCCGGTTTGTGATCGGGGCATATGCCAATAGCACTTTTGCCAAAAAAATCTCCTCAATGGAGGCAGAGATGAATGCTTGGAAGGAAAAAGGACTGCCGACGGATTTTACCCAGGGGGCATGACCAGAGTAATTTATCGGGGTGCTTTTTGAATGACTGGATATTCCATTGAACCCGAATCTAGGGGGGATGCGAAAATCAGATGACAAGGTGAAGATCAAAATCCATGCCGATCAGATTTCGGTAGTGATCCGACTTGCGTGGGAGGATCGGACTAGTTTTGAGGAAATCAAGGAGCGCACTGGCCTCGCGGAACGGGAGGTAATCGACATCATGCGTCGCGAGTTGAAGCCCTCCAGCTTCGCCCTATGGCGGAAGCGTGTGGGTGGTCGGGTGACAAAACACAGGAAGCTTCTGGAGCGACGGTTGAAGCCTTCTAATGATGAGGGCTTGGAGTGATAGAACACTTCGGGAGTCTCGCAGATAAGTAATCGATCACGGGATCAATAAGAACTGCTTTAGGACGGAGGGAATCCGCTCCTTCAATTTGAAAAAACCATGGGTCGCGTGCGGCCAGAATGCCTCATCCCAAGAACGCCGTATTTTTCGCAGAGCAACGCCCTCCTTCGCCAGCTCCGAGAGCAATGGGTCGATCACGCTGAACGTCGGGCCAACAGGGGGAGTCATCATGCTAAGAGAGAGTGCTCCGTATTCTCGTAGGAGAGTGTGCAATCTTGCTGGCATGGACTTCTCGCTTCCTTGGAGACTAAGGACCGAGCACTGAAATTCAGCCGCCAATCGATTGGCTGCTTCCTCCAGTGCCGTGTGCTTCCATGCCACAGGGAGAGCTGCAATCCCTGGATAAGCCTCAGCCGTCTCGAGAAGGAGGATTCCCGCCACGTCGCTCCGGGGAATTCCCCAATCCTCCGGGTAGAGATCCTCCTCGGTGATTAGCAGAACTGTTTTTTCGCCTGAAATATGTTGATCCGGACGAGTCAGCGGGATCGGCGGGTGATTTGTGAAAGACTCCGACAGTAGTGGGACATCCTTGGCCAGAAGTCCGTGCGGGGCATAATGCCCGTTCGTGAATCGTTCGATATTATCGGCAGTCGCCTGATAGACCTTTCCTTGAGTCTGTAAACCGCAGACCCAGCGCCACGAGAGGGTATTGGAAGCCGGATCTCCGTCCAGAAGGTGCCTCATGAAGAAGTCAGCCCCCAGCTGCCATGGCAGACGTAACGTATGAACCCAGATGCTCGCAAACCACATCCTGACATGGTTGTGAAGGTATCCGGTCTGACGGAGCTCGTTGGCCCAGGCATCCAGGCAACCGATCCCTGTCATCCCACGTTCTGTTTTTTGCACCCGATCGTTCAAATCAGGATCCTCTTGCATTTGGACTCTAAGCGTTTGAAGCGCCTCAAGATACTCCGACCAAACCGAGGGCCTCATCTCTAGCCATCCCTTCCAATAGGTGCGCCAGCAGATTTCCTGAATGAACTTCTCAGCCTCTTTCTGAGAATGATGTTTAAGAACTGCTCCGACGATTTCAGCTTCCGTGATCAACCGGTGACGCACGTAGGGAGAAAGCCCCGAAACACAACCGGGAACAAAGTTGCGGCCCTGCGCATAGCTCGTGCCTGCATGGGGTAAAAAACGCTCGAGCGTTTGCAGTCCCTCCTCACGCGTAGGATTCATTGAATCAACACGCACGGATTATGCGGTGAGCAAAAACCGCTCCGGCACTCCGCAAGCCGCTCCAAGGATGCTGCCCACCACGGCCCCGCGGTGGCAGCTGTCACCTCCGACCATTGCATTGGCGATGATCCCCGCCGAGAAGTCGCGATGGTATTTCCAGACGAGATAGAGTGATGCAGGCATCGCATCGGCAATGTAGCAGGCGGGGCTGAAGCGTGATCCGATGACATGCTCGTCAGGCTGGTGGAGCCAGGAGTCGGATTTGTTCCCTGAGATCCAGTCACCCGCCTCCTGCCGTATCGCCTCGTGAACTTCCATCCCTTCAGTCACCTTCCAGAGAAGGCGGACCAAGGTGTCGGCTGCCCGGAGAACATTGGCATGGGCATGAGTTAATCCAACATGCTCCTTCACGATCATTCGCAGTTCCGAAAGCCCAGTCCCCTCCAACGCGGCGCAGAGAGCGGGCACGGTGGCAAGACCCCCGATGTGTTCATCACTGATGCCGCACTTACTAGGCTTCTTCCCCTGTGAATAACGCGTGAAAAACGCCCGATGGTACTCCTCGACGTAGGTGTCACGATGCCAGCCCGGCTCGAGCATCCGGGCAATGTAGCGCTCAAGCCAGGCATCGGGATCGTAACCACCTCTTTCCTCCACGAATGCGAAGAGTTCTCGGGCGAGTCGGTAATTCAGGGTGTTCTCCCCGGCCTTGAGGAACTGATGATAATGGATCCCGCGCTTCCCCCAGTATTGGGCCTGATCACGGAGGATATCCCCCTTCTCGTTGAGCGCATGGTATTCGGACCGCCAGAGAATGCTGCCCGAATGGGGACTCTTGGGCTCCATGAAGCGATCCACAGTTCCATAGTCCCGGTGGAGTGCCGCCGTGTCGTAATACCAATGGACAGGCATCGCCAGAGCATCAGCAGCAAGCGAACCTTGGTAAGCTTGGATCCAACGCGAAACAGCATTCATAGGATCAAGAGATTATAGCGCTTGGGATGATCAGCAATCGGGAAGGAAGAGTTCCGGTTGGGCTTCGTCGATCTTTCTGCGAAACAGGGATCGCGTCTTCGTAGTGGATTTTCGTGGCGTAGCCGCTTGCCGGGGTCGTGTTGATTTTGGACCGTTCGCCCGCATGATGCTCCAGAGGTTCGCCGGATCGATAATGGCGGCCGGATATCCGTTTCTGTTATTGAGTGCAGGATGATGCAGCGCCGTATCGGATAGATCCCGGAGTTCCGGAACCCAGCGGCGGATGAACTCTCCATGGGGATCTTTCTCCAGAGACTGCTTGATCGGATTGTAGATGCGCGGAGGTGAGCCGAGGGTGGTGCCGGCCTGCATCTGGATCTGGCTGTAATGGATGCCCGGCTCGTAGTCTAGGAAGGTGCGGGCAAGATGAGGGGCGAAACGCCGCCAATCGAGATTCAGCGCATAGGAGGCAAACGAGACAAGCATGGCCCGGGCACGGAAGTTAATCCATTTCGTGGCATTGAGCGACCGCATGCAGGCATCGATGAAGGGGTAGCCCGTCATCCCTTCAGACCACCGCATGTAGGAATCTTCATCCCACCCATGCAGGGTCTCAGTAGCCGGATTGATGCACCGCCACTCCATCCAATGAAGGCGCTCGAATTTCTGCAGAAAGTGATCCCGCCAGCGAAGGCGCGTGATGAAGCTTCGGATCTCCATGCCAGCACCGCGCTGCACTCCCTGAGTTAGAGTTCTCCGCGACTCACGGAAGGCAAGCCTTGAGGAAAGGCTTCCCCAGGTCAGATGGGTGGAAAGTCGAGAGCAGACCTCGGAGGATCTTAACGGGCTACCCATCTCCTTTCGGTATCCTTCGCCATTGAGGCAGCGTCCCGAGAGAAAACTCTCCAACAAGCCAAGGGCCCGGAGCTCTCCCCCAGTCTGGAGTCCGGGTGTCTGATCGGACGTTGAAACAAGCTTCTCCAGGCTTATGAACGTGAGCTCCGGGAGTCGCTTGGGATTCCGCCAGAAGTCTGGCATCTCCGGTTCTTCACCGCCGATCCAGTTGAGCCATGCTCCACCCTCCAATTTCGGCATCCCCTTTCCCCGAATCACCCCGTTTTGATGAAATTCCCTGACGGGGATTCCCCGTGATTTCGCCATGGCCAGAACGGCACGATCTCTCTCGAAGGTCCAGAGGTTCCCCGTCTCCTGATGACAGAGGATCGTCTCGACATGGTAGGTCTCTATCAGCGATTCCATCACGGAATCGGCGGAGGGCGCCTCGAAGATATGGAGTCGGCAGCCGATTCGCTCAAGTTGGAGAGTCAGGTCCCGCAGGCTCTCCAGGACGAAGGCCCGTTGCTCGGGGCTGGCTTTCTCGCTCGCCCAGTAATCCTGCTCCAGCACATAGAAGGCCAGGGCTTTTTCCCCCGTTTTACAGCGCTTTGAGGCCATGGCAAGGGGGGCATGATCCCTAAGACGCAGGTCACGCTTCAGCCAGACCAGGGTAATCTTTTCGCGATCCGGCACGAGACTGCTCATCTGCGATCTCCGCCGCTTTTGGATGCTGCCTTGCAAGCCTGGCTGCAATGGATGACTTGGTCCCAGTCCCGCTCCCATTTCTTACGCCATGCAAAGGGACGGCCGCATTGAGGACAGATCTTCTCCGGCAAGTCGGTCTTCTTCACCGCCCTCCCGTTGATCCTCATGACTAGCGATCGGAAATCAGCCTCTCAAGAAGGCTATCCCAGAGACGACCTCGGCTTGCGAGTGCAGCTTTGGCGGCATGAACTGCCTCATCCAGCTTCACAGGATCATTATCGCAGAGCGTAGCAACCAAACGTAGAGCCGCAGGACCATGCTCGTCCCCATCGAGTTCGGCATGGCGCTTGAGATAGTAATGAAAAATCGGAGCTTTATCTTCGCCGATACCGAGCTGATCAAGCAGGGAGTTGAACATGCCGGGGATGACATTTTCACGGCCGAAGGAAAAAGCGGCCGCCACCTTGTGGGGTTTACCCTCTCTAAGGAGAGCGAACGTATCCTTCATGAAAGCCCGCGATGCATCAGAGACCATTGGTGCCTCCAGAGCCGCATCTAGGCCTCGGGTCTCCACAATTTTCAGGAACTCAGTGATCGGCACTGTGTTGGCACCCACCTCACGCATGGCCATGAGATAAAGCTCAAAGTGGCTGGCGTGTGAGGAATCCCCTCGATGGGATTTGGGGAGTTTGTCACTTTCCTCTGCTACCACGATATCATTGATCAAGCGCACCAGATCACCATGAGCTAGAGGCCTTGGCATCCAAGGCCATGTAGCTGGCGCTAGGACTGACTGCAAAAACTTAAGCAGAGACATAAAATCCCAAACGGGGAAAACATGATTTTCCATGAAGAGGCGAAGTTGAGCTTCAGATTGAACGGATCCAAAGATGGGATGTAACGCAATGGTCTCTAAGTCCGACTGCAGAGTTTCATTGAGGTATGCTTCCGTCACCGTAAGGGTAGTGGTCATAAAGAGATCCTATCAGGGGAGTCAATTTAGCATCCTTCATTCCACTTTGCCTAAGTTCTGGTTCCAAAATCGTAAAAAACCTTTTAGGCAGTCTGCCATTTGCGCCTGCAATGCCTCTGGGACTGATTAATATTTTACTAATCTCTTATGGCCATTTCCTCTGAAAAACACACCATCCTGATCCTGCCGGATCAACTATCAGAGCGTAATGCGGCCCTCGTATCGGCCAGAAAGGGCAGGGATCGGCTCCTCTTTGTTGAGTCGAGACAGACATTCGGCAAGTTGCCCTACCATAGGCATCGTCTCATGCTTCTGCTCTCTGCCATGCGACACTACGCAGCAGAGCGCGAAGCCGACGGATGGGAGGTCGAGTATCATCGGTTGGAGAATGCAGCTGACATGCGATCTGTTTTAGAAACGCACTGCAGGGATAAAAAGCCCGCATCCGTTCTTGTTACCAAGCCGAATAATTATGACGAGCAGCAGGCACTGAAGATGCTGGAAACCAAGTTGCCTGCACCTCTGATGATCATCCCAACGACTCAGTTTTTATGCTCCCGGGAGGATTTTGTTGAGATGGCAGAAGGTAAGAAGCGTCTTCTCATGGAGACCTTTTATCGCGAGATGCGTCGTCGCACGGGACTCCTCATGGAAGCTGACGATAGTTCCAAGCCACTGGGCGGGCAATGGAACTACGATCAGGAGAATCGCGCCACTTTTGCCGACTGGAAGAAAGCGGGCATGCCACGGCCTAAAAAGTCGCATCGATTCCAGCAGGATAAAATCACGCAGGAGGTCGCTCACGAGTTGGAGGCCATCTACCCTGATGCACCGGGACAAGCCGCTGACTTTGCATTGCCGGTCACGAGGTTGGATTCTCTCGAATCACTCCGCGAGTTCATCGAATCACGCCTGCCGGAATTCGGCACCTGGCAGGATTTGATGGTTTTAGAAGAGGGCGATCTTTTTCATTCCATCCTCTCACCCATGCTCAATATCGGTCTACTCGACCCCTTGGAATGCGCGTTGGCAGCAGAAAAGGCCTTCAAAGAAGGGAAGGCTCCCCTCCATGCCGTGGAGGGATTTATCAGGCAAGTGATCGGCTGGCGTGAGTTTGTGAACGGAGTCTACTGGCTAAAAATGCCTGAGTACGCCTCGGTCAATGGTCTTAACGCAACACGGTCGCTACCCGAGTTCTTCTACTCCGGTGAGACCTCGATGAACTGCCTGTCCACAGCCCTCAGGGAAACGCTTGATCGAGGTTTCAATCACCACATCCAGCGACTGATGGTACTGGGGAACTTTTTACTGATGGCAGGGGTCAATCCCCAGGAGGCTCTCCGATGGTTCAACGAAATGTATGTCGATGCCCATGATTGGGTGATGGCTGCAAACGTTCTTGGAATGGCCCTGCACGCCGATGGCGGATACATGGCAACCAAGCCTTATGCGGCCAGCGGCGCCTACATCAGTAAAATGAGCAACTATTGCAGCGCCTGTTCATTCAGTCCCAGCATCAAGAGCGGCAAGGGAGCCTGTCCGCTGAATTTACTCTATTGGAACTTCTTCGATACGCATCAGGATCTCTTGATCCGAAATCCCAGAACCGCAATGCCTGTCCGGTCGTGGCAAAAACGCGAAGCCAAGGAGCGCCTCAAAATCGTCGCCGAGGCGAAGAGTTTTTTAGACTCCTTGAGCCATCATCAATAGATTCTTTCTTGAATCTGGTGTCACCTTTCGTCCCGACCAACAAGCCCAAGATTCAGGGTGATTTGGGTGTGAGAAGGATCTTTTTGTCGTTCTCGGGTTGCGGATTTTGAGGGACTTTTCCTTCGATAAAGACATCCATCTGCTGGCCGACGTACACAGGAATACTGGAGTGATCGAACTGGTAGATGACTTGCAGCACACGGGTGTCGACGCGCTCTGTGCTGTCCCCGGTGAGAGACTTCTTGGTGGTCACATAGGGTTCGATCCTGACGAATCGGAGTGGGATCGGGTCGGAACGCATTCCCTTGATAAAGGCGACGGCGGGTGCTCCGGCCGTCACGCGGGAAGCGCTATCTTCGTCGACATCTGCACGGAGCTGAAGTTGGCGCGTTTCACCGAGCAAAAGAGAAGGATTGTTTAGATCAGATGGTGGCACTGAGGCATACTCACCAGCCCGTAGGTCCACCCTGAGGATGTCCCCGTCACGCGGTGCACGAACGGTCAGGAGATCCAGATTCACATTGGCTTGGGCGAGCTGGGCCTTGGCGAGCTCCAGATCGGCTTTGGTGGTTGCGAGGGCGGTCTCAGCCGAACGCACTGCATAGTATTTCCTCTGGAGATCATCTTCGCTTGAGACATCCTTGCTTCTGAGTTGGTCAGTCCTGCGGAAGCTATCCTGTCGGTCGGCTAGGATGACCTGTGCTTCGTTGACCTTGGCTTCTAACAATCCAACCTGCGCTTTTTGATTGGCTACTCTCGCTTCCGCATCCCGTGTGTCCTGGCGGAAAAGCGGATCACCCGTTTTGACTCGGTCACCGACCTTCACGAACACTTGATCGATTAGCCCCGGAAGCAACGGCGCGATACGCACATTCTCATTGATGCCCTCGACCATTCCCCGTGCACCGATGGAGTCAGTAAAGGGAGCGCGTGAAGGCTCGACCAGAGGAGTCGGTGCCGGCTCCGGCTTTTTCAGCCGGAGCACGAGGAGTGTGACGGCAATGATTCCCGCAACGGCCAGAAAGATACTGAGACGTTTAAGCATGTTGATATTCGGAAGCGGGACAGCTCTTCACCACGCGTCCATCTTCCATCTCCGCAATCCAATCTGCGAAGGAAAAAATACGACTATCATGGGTGACAACTATCACGCAACGATCCGGGGCACAGGCACTCTTTTTGAGAAGTTCCAGTGCATGGTGGCCGGTTTTGGCATCCAGTGAGGCTGTCGGCTCGTCGCAAATGATGAGCTTCGGGTCATGGACCAAGGCGCGGGAGATGGCGACGCGCTGCTGCTGTCCTCCGGATAGCTGCTTGGGAAACGAGCGAATGCGCTCCCCTAGTCCGACATCCTGAAGGATCGCCGCTGCCTTTTCCTCCGCCTTACGGTAGTTCCACCCCTGCAGAATAAGCGGGATGGAGACATTCTCCACCACGGTGAGGGTGGGAATCAGGTTGAACTGCTGGAAGATGAATCCCACGTTCTTGCTGCGGAAACCGGTCACCTCGGAGACACTCATGGAACCAAGAGTTTTCCCAAAGACCTCGATGCTGCCAGAGTCTATAGCCAACGTTCCGCAGATCACGCTCAGTAAGGTTGTTTTTCCGCAGCCCGAGGGGCCGACTATCATTGTGAGTTCACCGCATCGGGCCTCGAAGGAAACGTCACGCAGGGCATAGGTTGGGGTGTCGCCGTTTGGGAAGATCTTCGTAACATTGCGGACTGCCACAGCCACGGAATCCGACCCTGCTCTCGATGAATCGTTAGGGCTCATTTGAAGACGACAGCTGGCTCCAGCTTTGCAATTTGGCGGAGACCGATTGCCGCCGAAAAGCAGCAGATCAGAATGATGATTACTGCCACAAAGGCCGGCACCTGCCATGGCATGAAAAAAGGTGGCTGTTCGATTTTGAGGACCTTGTATCCGAAGATCGACGTCAACCCGACACCGAGCCCAAAGCCGACAAAACCAACGGAAAATGACTGGAGAAAGACCATCGCAGCCAGGATCGGCATGCGCGCACCCATCGCCTTGAGGGCCGCCAGATAGCGGAGATTATCGAGGATGAAGAGATAGAAGGTCTGCCCCGCGATCGCGATGCCGACGATCACTCCCATCAGAACCACCGTGCCGAAGGAAATCGGAATGCCGGTGTTCTTGATGTACCACCAGATCGTGTTCCAGAAGAGATCGTCCCTCTCAAACGCCTTTAGTCCCGGCAACTTGCTGATACTATCCGCAAGCTCCGTCGCGGAGACTCCCGGCTTGGGCTCGACCAACACGCAGCTCATCATTTTTCGCTGGGGCTTTGAGAACTGCAGGGCTCGGTCGTAGGTGGTGTAGACGTAGGGCTGTCCAAGGAAGCTTCGGTTGGCATGGCAGAGGGCGACCACTCGGGCCGCCTTGTCGTTGATCTCGAAGGTGGTACCGATATCGATCGCGATCCCCTTGCTCTTGAATTTAGCAATACCGACCTGATCGATGATGACGGCATCGGGAAGTCGCAAGTCCTCGATCCTTCCCTTGGTGATCTCCATGGGGCGTCCAACAAAAGTCGCCGTGTCGAGTCCCACCAACTGAACATTCTGGAAGGATCCGTCGCTCAGACGGGCCTGCTCGATTCCAACATAGAGGGGAACGGCCCATTCGACTCCAGGTACACCGCGGACCCTTGTGACCTCGATTTCCCGAAGCGGGATGACTTCGTTGACCTGTTCCACCTTGGCATCGAAGACCCATACTTTTGCTCCAATGTTGCGGACTGTCGCGGAGGTCCAAAGCATGAGGCCGCAGAAGACCGAGGCCTGCTGGGTCATCAGCAGAGAGCAGAAGGTCAGCCCCACAATGAGCATCATGTACTTCGCCCGATCCCGGAAGAGCATCAGCAGGGCAATACGGAGCATGGGGAGAGAGAAGGATGAAACCTGAAACTGGAAACCTGAAGAGGAGAATATACTGAAGTTAACGCATCAAGAGGAAATTCACTTGCTGAAGATTAGGGCGAATGGATCCGTGACTCTGGGGTTGCTTCTTCTTTCAGGTTTCACGTTTCAAGCCTCAGGTTTCCTGCTGCGCTACCGCGCAGCAATCTGCCGCGCCGCGTACTTAGCGAGCATATCGTACTCGAGGTTCACGCGGTCGCCGACCTTCAGGTAGCCAAGATTTGTCTCTTGAAGGGTATGGGGAATGATCCAGAGCCCGAAGCGATCCTCACCAAGCAAAGAGACTGTCAGCGAAACCCCATTCACAGCTATCGATCCCTTTTCGATGAAGTTTCGGGCTCCCGCCAGGGGAAGTTCGATCAGGAGGAGGAGATCCGCGTTTTTGTTTTCTGCAGAGATGACCTTGGCCGTGGTATCGATATGCCCTTGGACAAAGTGTCCGCCGAAACGGCCATCTGCCCGCAGGGCGCGTTCCAGATTCACCCGTGATCCGGCAGCGAGATGACCGAGATTCGTCCGTGCAAGAGTCTCTCCCAAGAGATCGAAGCTTGCCGAAGAGGCTTCCTTGGTCGTGACAGTAAGGCAGCAACCATTGACCGCCAGGCTTTCTCCAAGAGAGAGCTCGAGCGCCAAGGGTGTTTCGAGAATCAGGCGCGCAGCATCACCGCGCTTCTCGAGCGAGCGAACAGTACCGAGTGATTCGACAAGTCCCGTGAACATAGTGAGATACTACCCGAGAAACAACCAACCGGCCAGCGCTAGCACCGGGAGCAGAATCGGGAGTGCGTAGCGGAGGATGTATCCGAAGAAGCCCGGGCATTTCACGCCAGCTTCGGTGACGATGCTCTTCACCATGAAGTTAGGCCCGTTGCCGATATAGGTCATCGCACCGAAGAAGACTGCCCCCAGTGAGATGGCCATCAGGTGAGCTGGCGAATCGGTAGCAACTCTCATGACCTCGTGAGGGTTGTTCAGCGAGCCACCCTGCAGTCCCATCTCAACCGAAAGGAAGGCCAAATAGGTCGGGGCGTTGTCCAGCATGGAGGAAAGGATGCCCGTGGCATAATAGAAGTGAGTGCTGCCCATGCCGATCGATTTGGCAAGCGCGGGAGCATGATGTCCGAGATAATCGAGTGCGGGAATCATGGTCAGGAAGATTCCGAGGAAAATCCAAGCCACCTCTTTGATCGGCTCGAACGAAAAGTCATTCCGCTGATGGATCAGTCGGGGGGTGAGATACCAGGAGAGGAGAGCAGCGAGGGCCATGATGATCTCGCGCCACGGACTTGGCAGGAAGACGGCTCCGATAATCGCCCCCAGAGGAAGTAGATTGGCGATGCCCTCAAGAGAGAAGCCGGGCCCACCAGCTCTTTCTCTCTCCTCCACCAAAACAGAGCGCACGGCACGAGGCGCCCTGAGAAAATTCTCTCGATCCATCAGGTAGAAAATCCCGCCCAAAACCAGAGTGACCAGCAGCCACGGTTGCCAGAGATGGAGCAGAGTCCAGAAGAAGGGCACTCCTTTGAGAAATCCTAGAAAAAGGGGCGGATCTCCGATGGGGGTCAGCGCCCCGCCGATATTCGAAACGAGAAAGATAAAAAAAACCGCGTGAAAATCGGTGAATCGATACTTATTCATTCGGATCCAAGGACGGATCAGCAGCATCGAGGCTCCCGTCGTTCCGATCAGATTAGCCAGCACCGCGCCGGTGAGTAGAAAAAGCAGATTCCCCGAGGGGCGCATCTCCCCTCGGATATTGATATGGATTCCCCCAGCCAC
>CAIXGT010000027.1 GCA_903919105.1 uncultured Spartobacteria bacterium
CCACTCGGTTGGATCAATTTTCTGGAGTTCCTCGAACTTCTGGGGAGTCATCGACTCAAGCCCGGTCATGTCGAGGTCGGCATATTCCGGAACCCATCCGATCGAGGTCTCGAGGGCATGGGCACCGCGCTGGCAGCGCTGAACCACCCACTTGAGGACGCGCATGTTGTCACCGAAGCCGGGCCAGAGGAATTTCCCTTCGGCGCTTTTGCGGAACCAGTTCACATGGAAGACACGGGGGACGTGCTTGACCAGGCGGCGCATCTCCAGCCAGTGGGCGAAGTAATCGCCCATGTCGTAACCGCAGAATGGAAGCATTGCCATCGGGTCGCGGCGCACCTGGCCGATCGTTCCAGCCGCTGCGGCTGTCATCTCGGAGCCCAACGTGGCTGCTAGGTAGACACCATGGACCCAGTTGAAGGCCTGGAAGATAAGCGGCATCGTCGTGGCGCGTCGGCCTCCGAAGATCATGGCGCTGATACGTACTCCCTCCGGATTCTCCCAGTCGGGATCGATGATTGGGCAGTTCTTTGCGGGGGCTGTGAAGCGGCTGTTCGGATGGCTGGAGAGGACAGATTTGCCCTCGGCATCCTTCTGACCAGGCGTCCAATCCTTCCCCTTCCAGTCGATAAGATGTGCAGGGGGTTCCTTCGTCATTCCCTCCCACCAGATATCGCCATCGTCCGTCAGTGCGACATTAGTGAAAATGGTGTCCCGTTTAATGGAGTCCATCGCCATCGGATTGCTCTCGTAGGAGGTGCCGGGGGCTACGCCGAAGAAGCCGGCCTCTGGATTGATAGCGCGGAGCCAGCCGTCGGGTCCTGGCTTGATCCAGGCGATGTCATCGCCGACGCAGGAGACCTCCCAACCCTCTTCCTTGAGGTGCTTGGGCGGGATGATCATGGCGAAGTTGGTCTTGCCGCAGGCGCTCGGGAAGGCTGCGGTGACATAAGTCTTTTCTCCCTTGGGATCCTTCACCCCGAGGATGAGCATGTGCTCTGCCATCCATCCTTCGTCACGTCCCATGGCCGAGGCGATGCGGAGAGCGAAGCATTTCTTCCCAAGGAGGGCATTCCCGCCGTAGCCGGAGCCGTAGCTGATAATCAGGCGCTCCTCGGGGAAGTGAGTGACGTACGTATTTTCAGGATCACAGGGCCAGGTGACATCCTGTTTCCCGGCGATGAGGGGCGAACCGACGGAGTGCAGGCACTTCACGAAAGTTCCGGTCTTGGCGATCTCATCGTAAACCTTCGATCCCATCCGGGTCATGGTGCGCATGTTGGCGACGACATAGGGGCTGTCGGAGAGCTCGATGCCGTATTGGGCGATCGGTGAGCCGACGGGTCCCATGCTGAAAGGGATCACATAGAGGGTCCTGCCCTTCATGCATCCCTGGAGAAGTCCATTCAACTTCGCCTTCATGATGGAGGGTTCGCTCCAGTTGTTTGTCGGACCCGCATCCTTCTTCGACTTGCAGCAGATGAAGGTGCGCTCTTCGACGCGCGCCACGTCGCGGG
Organism: uncultured Spartobacteria bacterium; assembly: GCA_903919105.1. Next base: position 1,518 of record CAIXGT010000027.1, read on the forward strand.
GATCGCTACGGACCAGCAGGGAGTTCGGTCGCTTGTCAGCGTTCAGCCAGAGAGCCGCTCCCGACTCGACGATGCGTTCGCGCATCAGCTTGTCCTCGGACTCGGAACCATCGCACCAGAAAATCGCATCAGGTTGTGTCAGGGCGGCGATCTCCTTCACCCATGCCAGAACCTGAGGAATTGAAGGTTCGAGATTCCCCAGTGAGTCAGTATTTTCTTTTGTCATACTCATGCTGTCAGTTTCGGATATTTGGCAGACAAGGGCAAGAATGACCCGTAAACTGCAACTCCCCTTATGGATGATTTCAATATCGAATCACTCTCCAAGCTCATGCAGCTTTCGGTATCACCCGCCGTGCTTATCTCGGCGGTCGGCCTGCTTCTGCTTTCTGTTACCAACCGCCTTGGAAGGGCCATTGACCGCTCGCGTCTGATCGTCAAGGACCTGGACCATAACCTTAATAACGAGACCGCCAGAGGTGAGATGCGATGCCAGTTGGGGATTCTGCTGCAACGGGCCTCGCTACTACGCTACTCGGTGAGCCTGCTGGTCGGCAGTATTTTCCTCTCCTGCCTGATGATTCTCTTCCTCTACTTCAAGAGTTTCGGTGGGATGCATCTGGAGCGGTTGATCATCGTCCTCTTCTTCCTGAATCTGATGAGTCTCCTTGGCTCGATGATCTTCCTGCTCGCCGATATCTATCTCTCGCTCAGAGCCCTCAGGATTGAGGTCTCCAGGCATCTGAATTGAGGAGAGCGAGGGTCTTGCTCAGCCCCCGAGTCTTCCTGCTTGTCGCTGTGTGGAGCTGGTTTTACTTTAAGTTATGTCCGTAGCCATTCTTCCCGGTGAAAACGAACCCCTCTTTTACCTTGGGGAATTCCCCGTGCGCCTGATCACCTTGCTGGTGGCTCTTCATAGCGTTGCCATGATCACGGCATCACTTCTGATTGCCTCGGGTCACGGCGCATTGATGGATCTGTTCATTTACAGCAGCACTGCGGTCGCTCACGGCCAGATCTGGAGACTTGCAACTTATGCCTTCGTGGCCTCTCCCTCCGTCTGGTTCCTCTTGGAGATGGTCATGCTCTATTACTTCGGTCGCGAGGTGGAGAACGGCCTCGGATGGAAGCGTTTCGGAATTCTGTACGGGGGGCTGATCCTGCTCGGACCTTTGCTCCTCCAGGCCTTTGGCTATGGCGGGATCCCGCAGACGTTCGCAGGGGCGCAGGAGGTGAACTTTGCGGTCTTCGCTGCCTTTGTGGCCATGCATCCCGGGGCCCAGTTCTTTTTTGGGCTAGCCGCCCGTTGGGTCTTCCTTGGGTTGCTCGCCATCTCCTCACTCCAACGTCTGGCGGATCATCAGCCACCGCAGGTGCTTGTGCTGATCTCTTCCAGTATTCTGGCAGTCATGCTGATGCGCCGTGCAGGATTCGAGGAACCGCTGTTCGGCTACGGATTCCGATGGTCGCTCCCAGGACTCAAGTCTCCCAAGTCCAACTTCTCGGCCATGTCGGGTGGGCTCCGCGCTGCTACTGCAGCGAATCGTGGGTCTACGGGACAGTCATCCCCCTCCGAAGGATCGACTCGTATCGATCCCGAACTGGAGATGGACCGTCTGCTGGAGAAGATCAGTCGGAAGGGAATGAACGGCCTGAGTGCGGCCGAGCGTGTCTCGCTGGAACAGGTAAGGCAGGCGATCCTGCAGCGAGGCGGCAGAAACTCCAAGTAACGCTCCTTCGTTCTTTCCGATGAGCCAGGCACTCGATCAGCTCAGAGAAATCATCACGCGTTTACGGGCTCCCGGCGGGTGTCCCTGGGATCGTGAACAGACGCCTTCCTCCCTTCGCTCTTCGTTGATCGAAGAGGCCTATGAGGTCGTCGATGCCATCGAGCGGGAGCATCCTTCTGATCTGGAGGAGGAACTCGGCGACCTGCTGATCAATATCCTCATGCAGGCCGAGATCGCCGCGGAGGAGGGAGGCTTCAATGCCGACTC